>NZ_WMBF01000135.1:0-14611 GCF_019400875.1 Streptomyces anatolicus
CCTCCACACCGCCCGCGGTGACTTCGCCATCCTCGACACACTCCCGCCGGGAAGCACCGAAGGCACCACAGGCACCGGGGCCACCAAGGGCACCAGGGCCACCCAGTACAGGAAGGGCCCCGGCGCCGCCGGGGACAACGCCGGTACCGTTCTCCTCCTCCCCGGCTTCACCGGCAGCAAGGAAGACTTCATCGCCCTCCTGGAACCCCTCGCCGCCGCCGGCTACCGCGCCGTCGCCGTGGACGGCCGAGGCCAGTACGAGTCACCGGGCCCGGACGCCGAATCGGCGTACGCCCAGGAGGAGTTGGCCCGCGACGTCCTCGCGCAGGCCGCCGCGCTCAGGGAGGCGCCCGCAGATACCCCCGGGCCCCACGCGGGAGCCCGGCTCCACCTCCTCGGCCACTCCCTCGGCGGCCAGATCGCCCGCGCCGCCGCCCTCCTGGAGCCCCGCGCCTTCGCCTCCCTCACCCTGATGTCCTCCGGCCCCGCCGCGATCACCCCCGCCCAGCAGTCCCGCGCCAAGATACTGGCGGACGCCCTCGCGGTGCTGTCGATGGACGTGGTGTGGCAGGCGATGCGGGCCATGGATCCGCCGCCCCCGGAGGACACGGACACCGGCGGTGCCAAGGCCGGCGGCGGTGACGACAGCGAGGCCCTACGCGCCCGCTGGCTACGGCACAACCCCGCTCAGCTCATCGCCACCAGCAAGCAGCTCTCCACGGAGCCGGACCGCGTCGCCGAACTCGCCGCCGCCGCGCTGCCCACACACGTCATCTCGGGCGAGAGCGACGACACCTGGCCCGTACCGCTCCTGGACGACATGGCACGCCGCCTGCACGCCCACCGCACGGTGATCCAGGGCGCCGATCACTCCCCCAACACGGACCGCCCCGAGGAAACAGCCGCAGCCCTGATCAGCTTCTGGAACAACCTCAGCGACCCCACAACCTGAGCACCAGCACCAGCACCGCCAACTGCGCACCGGCACCTGAGCGCGCGCGCCCCCAAACCCTCAGTACTGCGCCCTCAAGTGATCCCAGAACCCGTCCCGCAACGCCCTGCGCAGATCCGACTGCCCCCGCAGCGAGTACTGCAGCAGCCGCTCCGCCTCCACCAGCAGCTCCTGGTCCACCGACCCCGGCAGATACGGGTGCCCCGCCAGCAGCCCTGCCAGCGACTCCCGCCCCCGCGCCGCCAGCCACTTCGCGGCGATCTGCGCGCCGACGAAGCGGACGTCGTCGCGGGCGGGCCGCGGCGCCGCGGGGCCCGCCCCGGCCTCGTACGCGAGGGCGGCGCGCCGCGACACGTACGGCTTGAAGAAGTCGAGGTCGAACGTCCGCTGACTGTCGACCTCCCACAGCAGCGGCTCCGCCTGGTTGCGGCCGTCGGGCGCCTCGATGCCCCACAGGTGCACCCGCGCCCCGTACCCCTGCGCCGCCTCGACCGCCGAGACCAGGTCCTCGTCGCCGCCGATGAGCGCCGCGTCGCTGATGGCGCGGTGCCTGGCAAGTGACTCCAGATCGCTGCGGATGAGGGAGTCGACGCCCTTCTGCTGGTTGTTGGCGTTGAGGTTGCCGAGCCTGACCTTGACGTCGGGCAGCTCCGCGATCGACTGCTGCTCGGTGGTGTGGATGCGGCGCCTGGCCCCGTCGTACCAGTAGACGCGCAGCAGCCGGCTGTCCGCGAAGATCGTGCGTGCCTTGTCGATGAGCGCCTCGATGAGGCCCTCGGCGTCGAGGTCGAAGGATCGCCGGTCCTCGGTCCCGGCGGCGAGCCGGCCCGCCGCCGCGTACAGATACCCGGCGTCGACGAAGATCGCGTGCGTGGACGGCGTCTTCGCCACCTCGGCGAGCACGCGCTCCAGCAGCCCGTTGGCGCGCTCCAGCTGAGCACTGATGTGGGCCACACCGTGCTCGGTCACACCGTGCTCGGCGTGTGCGGCGTGTTCGGCGTCGTTCATAGGGAACCCAGTCTCCCGCTGGTCACACAGCGAACACAACTGGTGCCGCTACCCATGGGTAATTAGGTTCGCGAAAAATTTCCTTAGCGTAGGGAATGTTTGCAGGGGGCAACTCGTTGTACCCATCAGGAACGCGGGGCACTGTAGCCCCGCAACCGACACTTCATGGCCAGGAAACAGCCCGGCCATCTCCAGTAGTTCTCCTTCAGGAGGATGACCAGACGAAGGGAGAAGCCTCATGCGCTTCGAAATCATGCGACTCGACGACGTCGACGGCAACGCCGTGGACAGTACCGTCGTGGACGCCGCCTCCGTCAATCGGATCGTGCAGCAGGCCGCAGCGATAGGCCAGCGCATCTACATCCGACCGGCCGACTCCTCGGCCTCGTAACGAAGACGTCGAAGGGCCCCGTACGGAAGCCGTACGGGGCCCTTCGTGCGTCCACGCCCGGACCGGGTGAACCCGAACCCGGACGTCAGGCGCCGTTGATCACCTGCGTCACCCCGTTGATGATCTGCTGCACCGCGATCGCGGAGAGCATCATGCCCGCGAGCCTCGTCACGAGCACCACACCGCCGTCCTTGATGACGCGGATGATCAGCAGCGAGTACCGCATCACCAGCCACAGCACCACGTGCATCGCCACGATCGCCGACCAGACGGAGATCTGCGTACCGACACTGTCGGCGTCCTGGACGGCGAGGATCACCGACACGATCGCGCCGGGCCCGGCGAGCAGCGGCATGCCGAGCGGTACGAGCGCGACGTTGACGTCCTTGGTCTGCTTCGGCTCGTCCGTCTTGCCGGTGAGCAGGTCGAGCGCGATGAGCAGCAGCAGGAGGCCGCCCGCGATCATCAGCGCCGGGACGGAGACGTGCAGGTAGTCGAGGATCTGGTGGCCCACGAGACCGAAGACCGCGATCACGCCGAAGGCGACACAGACGGCCTGGAAGGCCATCCGCTGCTGCACCTTGGCGGGCCGGCCCGCGGTCAGGCCGAGGAAGATCGGGGTGATCCCAGGGGGGTCCATGATCACAAATAGCGTGAGAAAAAGGGAGCCGAAGACGGCGACGTCGAACACAGTGATGGCCTTGCGGAGAGTCGTACGAAGGAGCCGCACCGGAGACCGCCGGGCACAGGGCACGGCAGCCACCGGCCCGGAAAAGCGGAACAGTGGAGCGGGGAGAGAGCCGGGGGGCGCGGGAGAGAAGGTGCTCGCCTCGAACGCCGGTGTTACGCGGCCGGGCTTCCGCCCGCTCCGGGCACGGGGAACGCCCCGGTCGCCCGGCGCGTGATCTCGCCGTAGATCTCGGGGTCGGTGGTGAACTCCCCGAGCACGCACGTCTTGCGGCTGCCGTGGTAGTCGCTGGAGCCGGTGACAAGCAGACCGAGGTCCGCCGCGAGGCCGCGCAGCCGGGTGCGGGTCTCGGGAGCGTGATCCATGTGATCGGTCTCGATGCCGTCCAGGCCCGCCGCGGCCAGCTCGGCTATCGCGTTCTCGGGCACGACCTGGCCGCGCTTGACGGCGGCGGGGTGCGCGAAGACGGTGACGCCGCCGGCCGCCTTGACCAGGCGGATCGCGTCGAAGGGATCCAGCTCGTGCTTCTCGGCGTAGGCGCGGCCGCCGTCGGCGAGCCACTGGGGCGTGAACGCCTCGGAGACGGTCGGCACGACGCCCAGTTCGACGAGGGCCTCGGCGATGTGCGGGCGGCCGACCGAGCCGTCCCCCGCGATGCGCGCGACCTGCTCCCAGGTCACGTCCACGCCGAGTTCCCGGAGCTTGCCGATCATCGCCTTGGCGCGCGGCACCCGGTCGTCACGGACCAGCTCGCGCTCGCGGGCCAGCTCCGGCTCCTCGGGGTCGAAGAGGTACGCCAGCATGTGCAGGCCCACGCCGTCGAGGCGGCAGGAGAGCTCGGCGCCGGTGACGAGGGTCAGGCCCGGGGGCACCGCGGCGATCGCCTCCGCGTAGCCGCGGGTCGTGTCGTGGTCGGTCAGCGCGACGACGTCGAGACCGGCCGCCGAGGCGTTGCGCACCAGCTCGGCCGGGGTGTCCGTGCCGTCGGAAGCGGTGGAGTGAGTGTGCAGATCGATGCGCACGGCGCTGACTCCAGGCTCTGACGGGGCGGACGGCGGGGACGCTCAAGGATAACGGGAATCGAACGCTCCCCCGCCCGCCACGGACGAGGCGTCCCTCACGACGCCCACGGACCTCCCGCGCTGAGCGCCGCGAGGCCTCCCTGGGGCCGGCCGCTAAGGCGACAGCAGCCGCGGCGACAGCGCCCCGCACGGCAGCAGGTCCACCTCGGCGCCCGCGTCCCGGAGGTCGGTGAGCACCAGCTCGTCGTACATCAGGAGCCCCGACTGCTCCGGCCACGCGATGGCCCACAGCCACAGGCCCCGCGCCTCGCCCGCGAAGACCGCACGGTCGTCCGGCGTCCCCGACACATGCCACAGCGGTGTGGGCCGCCCCGCGGCGTGCACCTTGGCGTGCGCCGGTTTGTCCACGCTCATATAGGGGCCGGGGTCGGGTCCGTCGACGCCGGCATACCGCGCGCCGAGTCCGACGCCCAGCTCCTCGGCGACGAGCACCAGTTCGCCGACGCCGCCGAGCGGGGCGGGTCCGGAGCAGGCCACCGCGGTCGCGCGGCCGCCGCTTCTGTCGTCCCCCGCGCAGGCCACGCCCGTGAACAGCCAGCCGACCGGCAGGGGCCACGGCATCCACACCGGCACCTGCGCGCGGTGCACCACGACCTGTAGCGCCTCGACGCTGGGCGGGATCACGGGTTGCAGCGGGTGCACGGTGCCGTGCACATCGCACTGCCAGGAGTCGGCAAAGAGACCGGGAGCCCTGACCCGGCCACCACACTTCGGGCAACTGGGTTCGCCCCTCATAACGACCAACGGTCCTCTCCGCTCGTCGCCCCGTCAAGGACGATCACCCGTCCGGTGGCCCTGTTATCCGGGAAATTCAGATGTGGGTCGCAGCCTTTAGCCTCCCTAGGTATCAGCCTCAGTCCAGGGGCACGGAGGTGCGCAGCGGGTCGCGCAGGTCCGTTCCGCCGCTCAGCCAGCGCTCCTGGAGGGCCGCCGCCCCGTGCACCCGCTTCCACGCCGCCTCGTTCGGCGTCATCGGCAGCAGCGGCAGGAAACGTACGGGATCCATCGGCTCGTCCAGGTCCAGGTCCTCCACCAGGCCGCCGGGCTCCGCGACGAGCACCGAGGTGAACGGCGCGCCGGGCCACAGTGGTTCGCCGGTGTCCAGCGAGGCGCCGGGTGCCACGACCAGGCCCTCGACCTGCGGCGAGGCGGCGAGCACCGCGAGAGGGCGCAGCACCTTGTCGGTGTCGGCGACCCCCGCCCGTACGGAGAGCACGAGTTCCGCGCGCGGGCCCTTGACGGGGTCGGCGAGCGCGGCGGTCGGGTCGGTCATCGGCTGGGCCGACATGCCGAGGGTGGCATAGCGCACCACGTCGCCGACCGTGAACCGCAGCACCTCGATCCGGTCGGTGCCGAGGAAGGTCACCGCGGCGCGCGCGTCCGGTTCCCCCAGGCCAGTACGGAGACGGGCCTCGACAAGGGCAAGAACATCAGCCATGACGTGAGCATAGAACTCGTCAGTGAAAGGCAAAGCGGGGGCTTGACACTTCAGTCGGCTGATAGTGTTGGCCGCTGGCCCAGGGCAGCACGCAGAAGCGTCGCTTTCAAGTCCTGCGGACAGACACTGACTTTGCGCCACGGGCGCAGAGGGCGCATGGGACTTCCCTTACGGGGGACCGGCCGGAGGAGGTGGGGCTGCAATGGACCGAAGTCGACCGTGCAGTACCACCCGCTCTTCCGCCCGATGAAGCACGCAGCTCGGTAGCTGCAGAAGCGCCCGCACACACCGCTCGCGGTGTCCGTGCCGTGTGCGACGGAAGAGCACTTCGTTTCCACCTGACTGTCTGAGTTTTCCGATCTGTGTCAGTAGCGAAGCTGCCACCGCGCCGGTGCGGTGCTCCCCGCTTTGTGGACGTGCCAAACATCTCCGCAGTAGGACGTCCCCATTCCGGGCAGTTCCAACCGTCGCAGGCGGCCTCCTTCGAAGGAGCCTGCCCATGTCGATGATCCGCGACCTTCGTGCCGCCGTCCGCCCCTCGCTCCGCAAGGACGGCACCTCCTACCCCTCCACGTCCTCGTACTCCTACGACGCCACCCGCGAGGCCGCCTCCGCGGTCGTCGACTGCGCCGTGTACACGGACGGGCGGCGCATGGAGTGCGCCGACACCCTCACCCCGCACGAGGCGATGCTCCAGGTGCGCCGCCACGGCGGGTTCGCCTGGATCGGCCTGCACGAGCCGACCGAGGCCGAATTCGCCGGTATCGCGGCCGAGTTCGGCCTGCACCCCCTCGCCGTCGAGGACGCCGTCCACGCCCACCAGCGACCCAAGCTGGAGCGTTACGACGACACGCTGTTCACCGTCTTCAAGACCATCCACTACGTCGAGCACGCCGAACTCACCGCCACCAGCGAGGTCGTGGAGACCGGCGAGGTGATGTGCTTCACCGGACGGGACTTCTTCATCACCGTCCGGCACGGCGGACACGGCTCGCTGCGCGCCCTGCGCCGCCGCCTCCAGGAGGACCCCGAGCTGCTCGCCAAGGGCCCCTCCGCCGTCCTGCACACCATCGCCGACCACGTCGTGGACGGCTATCTCGCGGTCGCCGACGCCATGCAGGACGACATCGACGAGGTCGAGACCGAGGTCTTCTCCGCGCCGAGCAAGGGCAAGGGGACCGCGCGCGGTGTCGACGCCGGGCGGATCTACCAGCTCAAGCGCGAGGTCCTGGAGTTCAAGCGGGCCGTATCGCCGCTGCTGCGCCCGAT
This sequence comes from Streptomyces anatolicus, assembly GCF_019400875.1. Classification (NCBI taxonomy): domain Bacteria; kingdom Bacillati; phylum Actinomycetota; class Actinomycetes; order Kitasatosporales; family Streptomycetaceae; genus Streptomyces; species Streptomyces anatolicus. The sequence continues at coordinate 6,829 of NZ_WMBF01000135.1, forward strand.
GCTGCTGCTGAGCGAGCGGCCCATGCGGCTTGTCGACCCCGACATCCAGAAGTACTTCCGTGACGTCGCCGACCACCTCACGCGCGTCCAGGAACAGGTCATCGGCTTCGACGAACTGCTCAACTCCATCCTCCAGGCCAACCTCGCGCAGGCCGCCGTCGCGCAGAACGAGGACATGCGCAAGATCACCTCGTGGGCGGCGATCATCGCCGTGCCGACGGCGGTCTGCGGGGTGTACGGCATGAACTTCGACCACATGCCCGAACTGCACTGGCGGTTCGGCTATCCGATGGTGCTCGCCTTCATCGGCGGCGTCTGCTTCGCGATCCACCGGACCCTGAAGCGCAACGGCTGGCTGTGAGGCGGTACTCGGTAGGCTGCCGCCATGACTGCTGACCCGTTGCTCGACCGTGCCCTCGTCGAGGAGGCCACCAAGAAGTCCGGCCTCATCTGGGTGCGGGGCGAGGGCTCGCCCGCCCGGGCGCTGTGGCATGTCTGGATCGACGGCGCCGCGTACCTCGTGGGCGACGGGCCCGGCGAGCAGCCGCTGCCGGGGCTCGTCGACGGTGGCGTCGCGGAGGTGACCGTACGCAGCAAGGACAAGGGCGGGCGGGTCGTCGCCTGGACGGCGACGGTCGATGAGCTTGCGGTGGGCTCTGAGGCGTGGGAGGTGGCGGTCTCGGAGCTGAAGGGGAAGCGGTTGAATGCGACGGACGCCGAGCGGATGACCTCGCGGTGGGCGGAGCAGTGTCGGGTTGTTCGGCTCACTCCGCGTGGGGCGGTGACCGAGTTGCCCTCGGGGTCGTTGGCGGCGGTTCCGTTGCCCACGGGCGTGACTACTCGGCAGGCGGTACCTGCGGGGCTTCCTCGGTTGGTGTTCAGGCGCAAGCGCCGTTGAGGGTTGTTCCGGTTCTGCTCTGCGGGTGCGTTTGTGGTTGCTCGCGCAGTTCCCCGCGCCCCTGAAGCTTGCCCCTTCGGGGCTTGCTTCATTGGGGCTTGCTTGCGCTTATGACGTCGGGAGTTGTTTGCCGTAGTCGACCATTTCGGACTTGGTGGGGGGCTGTAGGGGGAAGTCCTTGTTCCAGTCCGTGAGTTTGAGGATGCCCGCGTGGCCGCCTCGCTCCAGGCGCAGGGGGTACGGCTTGCCGTCCAGGGAGACCGACAGGGTGCCGCCCGCGCCCTCGTCGCCGGTGATCTTGATGGTGCGCAGGGGGCCCGTCTTGCCGCGGTCGCCCTTGGCCAGGTGGCCGTGGAGCGTGAGCATGCCCTCCAGGAGTACGTCCTTGTCCGTGAAGCCGCTCAGCTGCTCGTAGGCCGGATCGCCCTGCGGGACCTTGACGTACTTGCCGTCCAGCTTGGCCGCGGCGGTCTCGTCCGCCGGCTCGGGCTTCCCGTCGCCCTGGTCGCTCTCATGGGTCCAGAACCGCGAGTCGGCCTTCAGGAACAGCTGCTCGCCGACGCGCAGCAGCCGGAACGTCTGCCCCTTGGACGTGACCGAGCCCGTGCCGCCCTCGCCCTTGAGGCGCATGTCGAGGGTGTACGTATGGCCCTTGCTCACCACCGTCCCCGAGAGGCGGACCGCCGACGCCGCGTCCGCCACCTTCGAGGACTTGCTCTGGATCTTCGGCGCCGACAGCTTGCCCACGCCGTTCGTGCCCGCGTCCGGATCCTCGGCGCTGCCGCCGCACCCGGTCAGACTCGTGACCGCCGCGACCGTGCCCGCGCACATCGCGCTCACGAACGCCGCCCTGCGGGCTCGGCTGGCCTGGGAAAGTGCGGTCACAGGTGGCGCTGCCTCTCGTGCGGTCGACCTCTACGGCTTCGGCAGTACGGCAGCGTACCCGGGCCGGCCGGGAGGAGCGGAGCCAGTCCGTCCGGACCCCTCGCCGGGGCGTATCCGACCGGGACGGGCTAGCCTGAAGCCCGTATTGCCGGACAGAACGGCAGGAATCGCTCCGGGCTCGTGAGAGCACGTCGGAAGAGGAGGCGCGCGCATGGCGGCAGGCGCCCCCCGGGTCTTCGTCTCCCACCTCTCCGGCATCCCCGTCTTTGACCCCAACGGCGACCAGGTCGGACGGGTGCGCGACCTCGTGGCGATGCTCCGCGTCGGCCGCAGGCCCCCGCGGCTGCTCGGCCTCGTCGTCGAGCTGGCCACCCGGCGCCACATCTTCCTGCCCATGACCCGCGTCACCGGCGTCGAGTCCGGCCAGGTCATCACCACCGGCGTACTGAACGTGCGGCGCTTCGAGCAGCGGCCCACCGAGCGGCTCGTGCTCGGCGAGATGCTCGACCGGCGGGTCCATCTGGTGGAGACCGGCGAGGAGGTGACAGTCCTCGACGTGTCGGTGCGGCAGCTCCCGGCCCGCCGCGACTGGGAGATCGACCGGATCTTCGTACGCAAGGGGAAGGGCGGGACGTTCCGGCGCAAGGGCGAGACGCTCACCGTCGACTGGTCGGCCGTGGACGGTTTCTCCCTGGAGGAGCACGGCCAGGGCGCGGAGAATCTGCTCGCCACCTTCGAACAGCTGCGCCCGGCCGACCTCGCCAACGTCCTGCACCACCTGTCGCCCAAACGGCGGGCCGAGGTGGCCGCCGCCCTCGACGACGACCGGCTCGCCGACGTCCTCGAGGAGCTGCCCGAGGACGACCAGATCGAGATCCTCGGCAAGCTCAAGGAGGAACGCGCCGCCGACGTCCTGGAGGCCATGGACCCCGACGACGCCGCCGACCTCCTCGCCGAGCTGCCCGAGGAGGACAAGGAGCGCCTGCTCACCCTGATGCAGCCCGCCGACGCGGCCGACGTGCGGCGTCTGATGGCCTACGAGGAGCGCACCGCCGGCGGTCTGATGACCACCGAGCCGATCGTGCTGCGCCCCGACGCCACGGTCGCCGACGCCCTGGCGCGGGTCCGCAAGGAGGACCTCTCCCCCGCGCTCGCCGCACAGGTGTACGTATGCAGGCCGCCCGACGAGACGCCGACCGGCAAGTATCTGGGGACGGTGCACTTCCAGCGGCTGCTTCGCGACCCGCCGTACACGCTCGTCGGCTCGATCCTCGACGACGACCTGCAACCGCTCGCCCCGGGCGCCACGCTGCCCACCGTCGCCGGTTTCTTCGCCGCGTACGACATGGTCGCGGCGCCCGTCGTCGACGAGGGCGGCTCGCTGCTCGGAGCGGTCACCGTCGACGACGTACTGGACCACATGCTGCCCGAGGACTGGCGCGAGACGGAGTTCCATCTGGCAGGGGAGGGAGCGGACCATGGCGGGTGACCGGGAGCGCGACAACCGCGCCGAGCCCAGGAGCCCACGGTTCCGCCTCGACCAGCCGCGCACCCCGCGGCCCAAGCTGCTGCCCGACTACGACCCGGAGGCGTTCGGGCGGCTCTCGGAGCGGATCGCGCGCTTCCTGGGCACCGGCAGGTTCATCGTCTGGATGACGGTCGTGATCATCCTGTGGGTGGTCTGGAACGTCACGGCCCCCGGTCACCTGCGCTTCGACCAGTACCCCTTCATCTTCCTGACGCTGATGCTCTCCCTCCAGGCGTCCTACGCGGCCCCGCTGATCCTCCTCGCGCAGAACCGCCAGGACGACCGCGACCGCGTCAACCTCGAACAGGACCGCAAACAGAACGAGCGCTCCATCGCCGACACCGAGTACCTCACGCGCGAGATCGCCGCCCTGCGCATGGGCCTCGGCGAGGTGGCGACCCGTGACTGGATCCGTTCCGAGCTACAGGACCTGGTCAGGGAGGTGGAGGAGCAGCGCGGCGAGCAACGCGCGGACAAGCGCGTCGTATTCCCCTCGGAGGGTGCGCGCGGACGTGATGTAGGCGACCGCTGACGGCCCTTTCCCGGGCGGGGTTACCGCGCCGTACTATCAGGACTATGGCTACGGAAGACGCGGTGCGTGAAGCACTGGCGACGGTGAACGACCCCGAGATCCAGCGACCCATCACCGAGTTGGGGATGGTCAAATCGGTGGACATCGGCGCCGACGGGGCGGTGGCGGTCACCGTGTATCTGACCGTCTCCGGCTGCCCGATGCGCGAGACCATCACCAAGAACGTGACGGACGCGGTCGCCGCGGTCGAGGGCGTCACGCGCGTCGACGTCACCCTCGACGTGATGAGCGACGAGCAGCGCAAGGAGCTGGCGTCCGCGCTGCGCGGCGGCACCGCCGAGCGCGAGGTCCCCTTCGCCAAGCCCGGCTCGCTGACCCGTGTCTACGCGGTCGCGTCCGGCAAGGGCGGCGTCGGCAAGTCCTCGGTGACGGTGAACCTCGCGGCCGCGATGGCCGCGGACGGTCTGAAGGTCGGCGTCGTGGACGCGGACATCTACGGCCACTCCGTGCCGCGCATGCTGGGCGTCGAAGGCAAGCCCACCCAGGTCGAGAACATGATCATGCCGCCTGCCGCGCACGGCGTGAAGGTCATCTCCATCGGCATGTTCACCCCGGGCAACGCCCCGGTGGTGTGGCGCGGCCCGATGCTGCACCGCGCCCTCCAGCAGTTCCTCGCGGACGTCTTCTGGGGCGACCTCGACGTGCTCCTCCTCGACCTGCCGCCGGGCACCGGTGACATCGCCATCTCCGTGGCGCAGCTGGTCCCGAACGCCGAGATCCTCGTCGTCACGACGCCTCAGCAGGCGGCGGCCGAGGTCGCCGAGCGCGCCGGTTCGATCGCCGTGCAGACGCACCAGAAGATCGTGGGCGTCGTCGAGAACATGTCGGGGCTGCCCTGTCCGCACTGCGACGAGATGGTCGACGTGTTCGGCACGGGCGGCGGCCAGAAGGTCGCCGAGGGCCTTACGAAGACGACGGGCGCCACGGTGCCGGTCCTCGGTTCCATCCCGATCGACGTGCGGCTGCGCGAGGGCGGCGACGACGGCAAGCCGGTCGTCCTGACCGACCCGGACTCCCCCGCGGGCTCGGCGCTGCGCACGATCGCGGGCAAGCTGGGCGGCCGCCAGCGCGGCCTCGCGGGCATGACCCTCGGCATCACGCCCCGCAACAAGTTCTGAGCGGCTTCGCTTGAGCGCCCCGTCAGGGGCGCGGGGCTGTGACATGTGCGGCTCCGCCGCGTGGGCGTGACCAGCCACGACGGACCCGCACAGAACCCCGCGCCCCACGGGAGCGCTACGCGTAAGCGCCGATGTCCTGGATGACGGAGAACCCGAGCCCGTACGCGCTCATGCCGCGCCCATACGCCCCCAGGTGGACGCTCTCCTTCGCGGAACCGGCGAGGACCCACCCGTACTCGGACTCCCGGTAGTGGAACGGCGTCGGCACCCCGTCCACGGGAAGCGAGAGCGACGACCAGTCGGAGCCCTCCAGGTCGTCCGCGAGGAACCAGGCCGTCTCCGTCTGCTGGTCGAGCCAGTCGTCGCGCAGAGAGTGGTCCATCTGCTGCGGCCAGGTGTACGAGAGCAGCCCCACCCCCGCGAGCCAGGCCGCCGAGGAGACCGACGTGGCCTCCAGGACGCCCGTGCCGTCCGCGCTGCGCCGCACCGGGTTGGCCGCGACGGTCACCACCACCGCGAACCGCTCCTTGTCACTGTTGCCGAGGCTGCCCTCGGCGCGGACCGACGGCTCGTCGCCGTGGCCGATCGAACCGTGCTCCACCGACCCGTCCGCCGTCGCGCCGACCTGCATCAGCCAGCGCGGCCCCGTGAAGGCCTCGTCCAGGCCGTACCAGGGGAAGGGCGCCAGCAAGTAGCCGTCGACCGTGCGCCGGGCGGAGGGCACCGCTTGTGCGGTGCCGTCCGCGGCCGGCGCCTGCGCGCCTACGCGACTTGTCGTCTCCATGTACCCGGCCGCCTCCTCGCTCTCGTCGGTCCGGAGCGGCCCGCCCCCCTCGGGCGTCCTCACGCCGGACAACAAGGCAGGATAGCCACACCGGTCGGCGGCGGCGGTTCAGGCGATCACTCAGGTGGCGTCCGCGTCGAACGGCGGGGGGTCGCCGGCGGCGGGCTTCCTGGGCTCCGCGGACGCCTTGCGCATGTCCACGCTCGCCCCCGCGGAGGAGGCGGCCGCGCCTTCCGAAGAGGAGTCCGACGAGTCGCCGCCGCGGCCGTGCACGGCGTCCGCGACCTCGTTCATCTCCTTCTTCAGGTCGAAGCCGTTACGGATTTCCTTGAGCCCGAGCTCGTCGTTGTCGAGCTGCTTGCGGATGAACTTCTTCGGGTTCAGGTCGTCGAACTCGAAGTCCTTGAACTCCGGGCCCAGCTCTTCCCGGATATCCGCCTTCGCGCTGTCCGAGAAGTCACGGATCTTGCGGATCGTGCGGGAGATGTCCTGGATGACCTTCGGCAGCTTGTCGGGGCCGAAGATGAGCACGGCGAGGACGACCAGCGCCACTATCTCGAGTGCGCCAATGTCATTGAACACCTAGAGCTCCTTGCGATGTCCTCAGCCCGCAACAGGTCGTCGTCCGAGGTCTGGACCGTGACCACGGTACCCGGCGCCCGTGGCTGTCCGGTAGCCGCTGCGCCACAACCGGGAACAGCGGCGGTCCCTAGGCGATCTTCTCGGCGGTCAGGCGGCGGTCAGTCGGAGTGTGCCGAGCCGAGCACCAGGGTCACCTCGCGGTCGCGGCCGTCGCGCTCGATCGTCAGGTCGAGGCGGTCCTTGGGGCGGTGGGCGCGGACCTTGACGATCAGTTCGTCGCTGGAGTGCACCGGGGAGCCGTTCACCTCGGTGATGGTGTCGCCGGGCTTGAGGCCCGCCTTGTCGCCGGGGCCGTTCGCGTTGACCGCGGGGCCGCCGTCCTTGCCCTTCTCCGCGATGCGGGCGCCGTCGCCGGTGAACTCGGTGTCGAGCGTGACGCCGATCACCGGGTGCGTGGCCCTGCCGAAGTTGATCAGCTCTTCGGCCACGCGCTTGCCCTGGTTGATGGGGATGGCGAAGCCGAGGCCGATGGAGCCCGCCTGGCCGCCGCGCGAGTCCGAGCCCTCGTCGGCGGAGCGGATGGCGCTGTTGATGCCGATGACACGCGCCTTGGAGTCGACCAGCGGGCCGCCCGAGTTGCCCGGGTTGATCGGGGCGTCGGTCTGAAGCGCGTCCACGTAACTGATGTCGCTGCCGTCGCCCTTCTCGCCGCCCGCGGTGATGGGCCGCTCCTTGGCGCTGATGATCCCGGAGGTGACGGTGTTCGCCAGGTCGAAGGGGGCGCCGATGGCGACGACGGGGTCGCCGACCTGGACGTTCTCGGAGTTGCCGAGGGTCAGGGGCTTCAGGCCACGCACGCGGGACACCTTGACGACGGCGAGGTCGTAGCCGGAGTCGCGGCCGATGACCTCGGCCTCGGCGGTGTCGCCGCTGCTGAAGGTGACCGTTATCTCGCCGCCGGTGCCCGCGGGCTCGACGACGTGGTTGTTGGTGAGGATGTGGCCCTTGCCGTCGAGGACGAAGCCGGTGCCGGTGCCCTGCGCCGAGTCCCCGCTGACGTGCAGGGTCACGACGCCGGGCAGGGCCGCGGCGGCGATACCGGCGACGCTGCCGCTCGGCCTGTCCTTGGGCTCGGCGCCGGCCTGCGGCAGCTCGATCTCGCCCACGCCGTTGCGCTCCAGGTAGGAGCCGAGGGCGCCACCGATGAGCCCCGACACGAGGGCGATGAGCGCGATCCCGACCACGAGAAGCCGCCGGCCCCGCCTGCGCTGCCTCTCCTTGGCCTCCGGAGCCAGCGACCCGATCTGCTGAAGGGGCGCGTTCCAGGGGTCATACGGCGTCCGGGGCGCGCCTTGAGCCCCCTGGGGGTGCCCCGCGTGGGGGGCGGGCTCCTGGG
>NZ_WMBF01000136.1:0-14530 GCF_019400875.1 Streptomyces anatolicus
CTTCCCACCACAACCCCTCCTACGGCTACAGCCAGGCCCCGCAGCCCGCACCGCTGCAGCAGGCCCCCGCGCCGTACATCCCGCAGCAGGCCGCCGGCCCGCGCGGCTACCCGGGCGCCCAACCCCAGCGGCCCGCCGCCGGCACGGGGTACGAGGCGATGCGCCCCGCGGCGCCGCGTCCCGCACCCGCGCCGTACGAGGACCCGTACAACCGCCCCTACCGGGGGTACTGATCGCCCGGTTTCGCGGGTTTCGCGGGGAGTGATCGCGGGGGACCGCTCGCCCGAGGAGATCGCTGTCGGTGGCTGCTGGCAGGATGTCCTCATGTCGAATCCAGCGCTTCGGTCGATCCACGTCCACCCGCTCAAGGCGGCCCAGGGGCACGCGCCCCGCGAGGCCGTCGTCGAGCCCTGGGGGCTCGCGGGGGACCGACGGTGGATGCTGGTCGACGAAGACGGCCGCTTCATCTCCCAACGGCCGCATCCGCGCATGGCGCTGGCCGCCGCCGAGCTGCTGCCCGGCGGCGGCCTCCGCGTGTCCGCGCCCGGCAGGAGGGCGCTGACGATCGCGGTCCCCGAGCCCGTCGAGACGGTGCCGGTGGAGATCTGGAAGGACAAGGTCGAGGCGGTGCCCGCGAGCGTCGAGGCGCACGCCTGGTTCAGCGCGCACCTCGACGTCGACGTGCGGCTCGTCCACCTCGACGACCCCGCCAAGCGCCGCCCCGTCGACCCGGCGTACGGCGAGGAGGGGGAGACGGTCAGCTTCGCGGACGGCTTTCCGCTGCTGCTCACCACGCTCTCCTCGCTCGACGCCCTCAACTCCCTGATCGCCCAGGGCGACCACGCGGACGAGGGCCCGCTGCCCATGAACCGCTTCCGGCCGAACGTGGTCGTGGACGGCACCCCGCCCTGGGCCGAGGACGACTGGAAGCGGGTGGCCATAGGCGACGTCACCTTCCGCGTCGTCAAGAAGTGCGGCCGCTGCGTCGTGACGACCACTGATCAGAACACCGCGGAGCGCGGCAAGGAGCCGCTGCGCACGCTCGCCCGCCACCGCCGCTTCGGTGACCGGCTCGTCTTCGGGCAGAATCTGGTGCCCGAGACCACCGGCGTCATCCGCGTCGGTGACGCCTTCAAGATCCTCGAATGACCGGCGTCCGGATGGGGAACTCGTTGGCGGAGCACGGACGTTGACTTCGTGGACGCGCAGCGAGGGCGACTTGGCAGGGTGGTCTCGCGCCCTCTCGCCACCCGCGCGCGGGCCGTGCCGTTCCTGGTGAAGACGGACGCGGAAGGGAGTGCGGGGCCGTGCGGGCAATCGTCGGACTCTGGCGCTGGCGGCACAATCCGCTGCGCCGCGGGACCGACCTCGCCGAGGCGTGGACGGCCCTCGCCGCCCTGGTCCTGATCGTCGTCGCCGCCCCCGTCATCGGCACGCTCACCACCGACCTCTCGCGGGACGCCCTGCTCACCTCGGTGCGGGAGCAGCGCGAGGCCCGCCACGCGACCGTCGGCACGGTCCTGCGGAAGCTCTCCTCTCCCCCGCTCGACCCCGACCCCGAGACCTCGTCTGCGCGTGACGCCCACCGCCGTGTGCTCGCGCGCTGGACGGCCCCGGACGGCACCGACCGCTCAGGAGTCGTCATGGCCCGGCTCGACACCCCGCGCCCCGGCGACCGCTTCAAGCTGTGGACCGACGAGCGTGGCCGTGTCGTCGGCCGCCCGCTGGACACCGCCACGGCGACCACACACGCGGCCCTCGCCGGATTCGGCGCGGCCGCGGCGAGCGTCGCGCTGATCGAGGGCACCCGCAGGATCGTCCTGTGGCGCATCGAGCGTGGCCGTCATGCCCGCCTGGACCAGGCGTGGGCCAAGGCGGGCCCCGACTGGGGCAGGACCGGCGCCGGCTCCTGACCCGCCGCGCGGCGGCCCCCCAAAGGCGAGAGCCTGGCGATCGGGTCAACTCGCCCTGCTCACGCGCGCTACGGTGGACCGGCCGAACTCTTCGGCTCCTTGCGCGGCGATGCGGCACATCGCGCACCCGGCGCAAGACCCGCGTACGACGAGGTGGGGGCAGAGCAACTCCATGGCACAGGGCACGGTCCAGGTGACGCACACCGGCACGTCGCGGTGGCGGCGCCGCACCGGCGAGTACGCCTCGCTCGCCGCTGCCTTGGAGGCCGCGAGCGACGGCGACATACTGACCGTCGCCCCGGGCACCTACCGCGAGAACCTCGTCGTCCAGCGCGCGGTGACCCTGCGCGGCCCCGAGGGCTCCGCCGGTTCGGTGCGCATCGCCCCGTCCGAGGGGGTGCCGCTCACCGTGCGCGCGTCCGCCGTCGTACAGGACCTGCACGTCGAGGGGCAGGACTCGTCCGCGCCCGCGCTGCTCGTCGAGGACGGCGCCCCGGAGCTGGCCGACATCCGTGTCGTGACCCGCTCCGCGGCGGGCATAGAGGTCCGCGGCGGCGCCCGTCCGACGGTGCGCCGCTGCACCGTCGACAACCCCGGCGGCATCGGCATCGCGGTGCTCGACGGCGGCGGCGGTGTCTTCGAGGAGTGCGAGATCGTCGCGGCCGGCCAGTCCGGCATCGCGGTGCGCGGCGGGGCCCACCCCCGTCTGGAGCGCTGCCGGGTGCACCACGCCTCGGGCGCCGGGCTCTCGGTGACCGGCGAGCACAGCGGTCTGGAGGCCATCGGCTGCGAGGTGTACGAGGTCAAGGGCGCGGGCGTCCACATCACCGGGCGGGCTTCGGCGCATCTGACCGACTGCGACGTGCACCGCACCATCTCCGACGGCATCACGCTCGACACGGACGCCGTCCTGACGCTGGCCGACTGCCGCATCCACGACATCCCGGAGAACGCGATCGACCTGCGCTCGCGCTCCGTGCTCACGCTGACCCGCTCCACGGTCCACCGCTTCGGGCGCAACGGCCTGTCGGTGTGGGACCCGGGCACGCGCGTGGACGCCAACCAGTGCGAGATCCACGACAGTACGGGCGACTATCCGGCGGTGTGGGTCAGCGACGGCGCGACGGCCGTCCTCGAGTCGTGCCGGGTGCGGGACGTGCCGGACGCGCTGTTCGTCCTGGACCGGGGTTCGCGCGCCGACGTCGTCGACAGCGACCTCTCCCAGGTGCGCAACACGGCGGTGTCGGTGAGCGACGGCGCGACCGCTCAGCTCGACGACTGCCGCATCCGCGAGGCGGCCACGGGCGCGTGGTTCCGCGACCACGGCAGCGGCGGCACCCTCGCCAACTGCACGATCGACGCCGTCCAGACGGGCGTGATCGTCACCAAGGGCGCGGACCCCACCATCGAGCGCTGCACGGTCACCTCCCCCGCCGAGGCCGGTTTCTACGTCTCCGCGGGCGGCCGGGGCGGCTTCCACGGCTGCCGGGTGAGCGGCAGCGGCGGTTACGGCTTCCACGTCATCGACGGTTGTCGTACGACGCTGAAGAAGTGCCGCACGGAGCGGTGCGCGCGCGGCGGCTTCGAGTTCTCCGAGGAGGGACCGCTCGTCGAGGAGTGCACGAGCGACGAGAGCGGCGGCCCGCGCGCCCCGGGGGCGGCGCCGCTGGAGGCGCCCGCCGTGCAGACGGCCACGCAGACCGCGGGGCTGCTCGGCTCGGTCCCCGCGCAGGCGCCGCCCCGGCCCGCGGCGCCCGAGGTGACCGCCCGCGCCTCCAAGGAAGTACTCGGCGAACTCGACGCGCTGGTCGGCCTGGACAGCGTCAAGCGGGAGGTGCGCGCCCTCACCGACATGATCGAGGTGGGCAGGCGCAGGCAGCAGGCCGGGCTCAAGGCCGCGTCCGTCCGCCGCCATCTGGTCTTCACGGGCTCGCCGGGCACGGGCAAGACGACCGTCGCACGGCTCTACGGCGAGATCCTCGCCTCGCTCGGCGTTCTGGAAAGCGGCCACCTTGTGGAGGTCTCGCGCGTCGATCTGGTCGGCGAGCACATCGGCTCGACGGCGATCCGCACCCAGGAGGCCTTCGACCGGGCGCGCGGCGGTGTGCTCTTCATCGACGAGGCGTACGCCCTCTCCCCCGAGGACTCCGGGCGCGACTTCGGCCGCGAGGCCATCGATACGCTGGTGAAGCTGATGGAGGACCACCGCGAGGCCGTGGTGGTGATCGTGGCGGGTTACACCGAGGAGATGCGGCGCTTCCTCTCCGTCAACCCGGGCGTGGCGTCCCGCTTCTCGCGGACCATCACCTTCAGCGACTACGCCCCCGAGGAATTGCTGCGGATCGTCGAACAGCAGGCCGAGGAGCATGAGTACCGCCTGGGCACGGGGACCGGCGAGGCGCTCTTGAAGTACTTCACGGCGCTTCCGAAGGGCCCGGCGTTCGGCAACGGCCGCACCGCGCGGCAGACCTTCGAGGCGATGGTGGAGCGGCACGCGGGCCGGGTCGCCCAGCTGCCCGAGCCGAGCACGGACGATCTCACCCTGCTGTATCCGGAGGATCTGCCGGAGCTGGTGTGACCGCTTCCGTGGCCGCGGGCCGCGGGGAGGGCACGACCGCCTTGAGGCGGGCGAGGAGGCGGGCGCGTTCCTCCGCGAAAGCGGGGTCGGCCTGGTAGTCCCCGTGGCCGTGGATGGGTGCCGGGAGCGGGTGGGCCTCCGTACGGCCGTAGGCGAGCGGGTCCTTGAGGGCGGCGCGGTCGACCTGTGGGCCGCAGTCGCCGCGGAGGTTGATGGGGCCGCCTATCGGGTCGGTGGGCCGGTGCAGATTGCGCCAGCAGTCGACCTCGCGGTGCAGGGAGGTGAGCGCGGCGGGGCCGAAGTGGGCGGGGAACCAGCGGCCGTAGAGGCGCTCCAGGGGTGAGCCGTAGGTCAGCAGGGCGACGCGCCTGCGGACCGAGGGGCGCAGCTGCCAGGCGGCGGCCGCCGCGAGGACGCTGCCCTGGGAGTGCCCGGAGATGACGAGGCGTCCGCCGGTGGCGCTGGTGGCGCGGGTCCAGGCGGCCATGCGCCAGGTCAGGTCGGGGACCGCGCGCTCGGCGTAGCAGGGCGGTGCGAAGGGATGGGCGGCGCGCGGCCAGAACGTGCCGACATCCCACAGGATGCCGATGGTGCGCCGGGCCGACGCGTCCTTGTAGGCGCGGCGGCCCCAGGTGACGAAGAGTATGAAGCCGAAGCCGATCAGCCAGGAGCCCAGTGCCTGGGACGTCTCCCCGGCGCCTTCCACGATGTCGGGGGTGCCCTGCACCGCTTTCGCGGGGACCTTCTCCGTCAGCCACGCGCCGGCGAGGGCTCCCGCGCCGAGCAGCAGGGTGACGGCGGAGATGATGCCGACGAGCAGGGGGGCGCGGTCGGTGAGGGCGGCACGCGCGCGTGTCCCCGCGATGCGGCGGGTGCGCGCGGAGTCCTTGGGCTCGCCGGGGTAGTCGAGCAGCACCTTCGTCATCTCGCGGCGCTTGCGCTGGAGGGTGCGCAGACCGAGCCAGCCGCACAGGACGGCGACCACGACCAGGAGCGGCGGGATCACGGACGCCTGCCAGGTGAGCAGCACGGGCGGTCCGTCGATCGAGCCCTGGGTGCCGTCGAGCCAGTCGGCCACGCGCTGTGCGCCGCCGCCGGACATCACCCCGCCGAGCGCGCAGGCGAGCATGGCGACGGCGGGGCCGCCGAGGCCCCGGATGGCGGTGCGGGCGTCGGGCGAGGTGCGGTAGAGGCAGTGCGCCGCCACCGCGAGGGCGATGACCAGCAGGCCCTGGACGAGCGCGATGCCGCCGAAGGTCGCGTCGCCGGGCAGCCTGCCCTCGGACCGCCAGCCGGGGCGGGACCAGCCCGCGTACAGGAAGGTCAGGACGAGCAGGGCGAGCGCGGCGAGGGGGAGCCCGCGCACGAGGGCCCGGTCGAGCTTGCGGTCGAGTCTGCGTTCACTGCGCCCCCTGCGGCACACCACCCAGACGACGGCTCCCCCGCCAAGGACGAGCGTCAGGACGAGGGCCCAGCCGAGGAGGTCGAGGAGCGCGGGGCCTCCGGGGCGCCGGTCGTGCCGCGCGGCCGAGGCGCCGACCGCCGCGGCGACGGTGAGCAGCCCCGCGGCGGTGTGGGCGGCGCGCAGCCGGGCGACGAGGCGGCGGCCGTACCAGAATCCGGGCCTGCCGAGCGCGGTGCGGGTCGTCTCCTCCTCCTCGGCGTCGAGTTGGTGGGGCAGCGGCTGCTGGGACTCGTACGCACTCCAGGTGCGGTGGGAGAGGTACCAGAGCAGGCCGGTGAGGGCGGCGGGCAGCAGGGCCGCGAGGGCGAGCCTGCGGCCGGGCTGTGACCACCAGCCGCCGTGCCCCGCCTCGTCGGCCGCGAGGAAGCCGAGCCAGGCGCGGTCGGCGGCGCACTCGGGGGTGCCCGCGCACTGCCAGGCCATGAGGTCGAGCGCGACCTCGCACGCGGCGGCGACGAGCAGCACGGTGAGGGTGAGTCCGGTCAGCCGGACCAGGAGGCCGTAGGTGCGGACGAGGGGCCGGCGGTGGCGGGAGATGGGGCGCATCCAGTGGGCGAGGTTGACGACCATGAAGGGCAGCAGCAGGAGCCACAGGGCGCGGGAGCCGTTGCCTGAGGTGAGGTTGCACCAGACGTACGCCTCGGGGACCGGTTTGCCTCGGTAGTCGTCGGGGCGCCGCTCGGCGTCGGCGTCCTCGGTGCGGCGGAAGACGGCCGCCGTGTCGTCGCCGGAGATCCTGACGGTCCGCGGATCGCCCAGCATCTGGTCCGGTGTGGTGCCCCCCACTCCGTGGACCAGTAGTTCCAGGGCGGTCTCGTCCTGCGTCGCACGCTCCACTGTTGGCTTCCCCCGAGATGTGCGTGGTGTGGGCACAAGGATCTCGGCTCGCGGGTCCCCGCGCACCCCTCGTTACGTAATCTCCCCCTTCCGGGGCGGGCGCGAACCGCGCGCGGGTGGTGGCACGGGCGTCAGTGGCACATGCGAGGATGAGGCCGTGTGCGCCGGACGGGCGCTGAGGGTGTGCAGTGGCGGAGCGGAAGGGCCGGGCGTGAGTGAGAGTCAGAATCTTCTCGCCGAGCAGCGCCGCGCCCTGATCCTCGACGAGGTGCGCCGCCGGGGCGGGGTCAGGGTCAATGAACTGACCCGGAAGCTGGGCGTCTCCGACATGACCGTGCGCCGCGATCTCGACGCGCTGGCCCGCCAGGGTGTCCTGGAGAAGGTGCACGGCGGCGCGGTGCCGGTCGTCGAGGCGAGCACGCACGAGCCGGGGTTCGAGGCGAAGTCGGGCCTGGAGCCGACCGCCAAGGAGGACATCGCGCGGGCGGCGGCGGCGCTGGTGGCGCCGGGCTCGGCGATCGCGCTGTCGGGCGGCACGACGACGTACGCACTCGCGCACCACCTCCTGGACGTGCCGGATCTCACGGTGGTGACGAACTCGGTGCGGGTCGCGGATGTCTTCCACTCCGCGCAGCGCGGCTCCGGGCAGCGGCAGGGCGCGGCGACGGTCGTGCTGACCGGCGGAGTGCGCACCCCGTCGGACTCGCTGGTGGGGCCGGTCGCGGATCAGGCGATCGGCTCGCTCCACTTCGACGTGCTCTTCCTCGGCGTGCACGGCATATCGCCGGAGGCCGGTCTGTCGACGCCGAATCTGGCCGAGGCGGAGACGAACCGCCGCCTGGTGCAGTCGGCGCGGCGCGTGGTCGTGGTCGCCGACCACACCAAGTGGGGCACGGTGGGCCTCAGTTCGTTCGCGACGCTCTCGCAGGTCGACACGCTGGTGACGGACGCGGGGCTGCCCGCGGAGGCGCGTGCGGAGATCTCCGAGCATCTGGACCGGCTCGTGGTGGCGGGTGAGCGCGAGGAGGGCGACGGCGACGCGGCGAGCCTCGCCGCCGGGGAGCGCGACGACTCCATCACCTCCGGTGCCTTCAGTGACTCCGGCGACTCCGGCGACTCCCGCGGTTCCGGGCAGCACGAGGACTCCGCAGACATCTGACGGCCTGCCAGCTATGGTGACCATGCCCGGTCAACTACTCCGCTGGGGGGCAGAGTGCGATGACACGCCGACTGAGCCCTGTGGGGCTCGAGTTCATCGAGTCCGCCGCGCTGCGCCTCGTATTCGCGCGCGAGATGAGCGCCCCGCCCGAAGCGGTCTACCGCGCCCTCGCCGACGACGTGATGGGCTGGCCCACGTGGTTCGCTGCGGTCACCCGGTGCCGCCCGACCGACGGCGGCAAGGGCCGGGAGGTCCTGCTCAAGGGCGGTACGCGCTTTCGGGAGACGATCCTCGCGGCCGACGAACCGACGCGGTACGCGTACCGCGTCGACGAGACGAACGCGCCGGGCCCGCGCGCCCTCGTCGAGGAGTGGCGGCTCTCCCCCGCCGGGACCGGCACGCACGTGCGGTGGACGTTCGCCGCCGAAGGCGCCCTCGCCTTCCGGCTCTCGATGCGGATCGGCCGCGCGGGGCTCGGCCGGGCCTTCCGCGACGCCGTCACGGCGCTGGACCGGCGGCTCACGGACACCAAGGCGTGACGGCCGCCCGGGCCTACCTGCGCTCCGGGCTTACTTGGGCCACGCCCCCGTGGCCAGGAGCGTGTCGATGGCCTCCGCGTACGGCGTGATGTCCATGCCCTGTTCGGCCAGCCAGGCGTCGGAGTAGTACTTGTCCAGATAGCGGTCGCCCGGATCGCAGAGGAGGGTGACGACGCTCCCCGTGCGGCCCGCGGCCACCATCTCGGCGACGATCTTCAGGGCGCTCCACAGGCCGGTGCCGGTCGAGCCGCCCGCCTTGCGGCCGATGGCCTGCTCCAGGGCGCGCACGGCGGCGACGGACGCCGCGTCCGGCACCTTCATCATGCGGTCGATGGCGCCGGGCACGAAGCTCGGTTCCATGCGGGGGCGGCCGATGCCCTCGATGCGGGAGCCGCAGTCGCTCGTCGCCTCCGGGTCGTGCTTCGTCCAGCCGTCGAAGAAACAGGAGTTCTCCGGGTCGGCGACGCAGATGCGGGTGTCGTGCTGCATGTAGTGGACGTAGCGCGCGATGGTCGCCGAGGTGCCGCCGGTGCCGGCCGTGGCGACGATCCACGCGGGCTCGGGGTAGCGCTCCAACCTCAGCTGCTGGTAGATCGATTCGGCGATGTTGTTGTTGCCCCGCCAGTCGGTGGCCCGCTCCGCGTACGTGAACTGGTCCATGTAGTGGCCGCCGGTCTCGACGGCGAGGGCGGCCGACTCGGCGTACATCGTGCGCGAGTCGTCCACGAAGTGGCACCGCCCGCCGTGGAATTCGATCAGCCGGATCTTCTCCGTGCTCGTCGTGCGCGGCATGACCGCGATGAAGGGCACCCCGATCAGCTTCGCGAAGTACGCCTCGGAGACGGCCGTGGAGCCGCTGGAGGCCTCGATGACCGGACGGTCCGGCCTGATCCAGCCGTTGCACAGGCCGTAGAGGAAGAGCGAGCGGGCCAGGCGGTGCTTGAGGCTGCCGGTCGGGTGCGTCGACTCGTCCTTGAGGTACAAGTCGATGCCCCACAGCTCGGGGAGCGGGAAGCGCAGCAGATGGGTGTCGGCCGAGCGGTTGGCGTCGGCCTGGACCTTGCGGACGGCTTCTTTGAGCCAGCCGCGGTACTCCTCGTCGCTGTGGTCGACGTCGAGCGTGGGCATCGGCTCGTCGGCCCGGTCCTGGGAGGCGCGCACGGCGGCCCGGTCCTGTGGGGCGCTCACGGCCGCTCGATCCTGCTGTGGGGTGCTCACGGCGGGGCTCCTTCGCGTCGTGCCGGACGCGATTCGACGCGGCCGTACCCCTCGATCTTAAACACCTCTCGCACGCCCCCTACCTGCATAAACACACCTTTGGGAAGCCCAAAGCCACCGCTGGCGCAGTGGGTGGGAGGGCCCTTCGGGGGCGGACGTCCCCGGGCGTACTGGTGTTGGACGCCGCGTGCGTGCAAACTGCACCGCAAGGGGCACCTGTCCCGACATGAGCGATTCACCGAAGCGCACAAGGGGGCGGAACGTCATGGCGGAGCCGGAGTTCACGGCCACGGGCGTGCGGATCGGGCGGCGTCTGCGCTCCCTCACCCGGGCCGGGCAGGTCCGTATCGCCGACGGCAGGCTGGAGTTGCTCACCAGTTACGGCAAGGAGATCGACAGCGCGCCGGTGCAGGCGGTGCGCACGGGCAAGCCGTGGTTCGCCGCGGACGACCATGCGCTCGCCGAAGTGAACGGCAGGCGGTACCGGCTCACGCTGGCCGAGCGCGAACCGGGGCCCGGACAGGGTGGTCCGCCGACCGTACGCAGGTTCATCGAGGCCGTGCGCAGGGCCGGGGAGCGGCGGCGGCGCGGCTGAACGGCGGGAGCGTGAGGGCGCGCGCGAGTTGCAGGGCCGCGCCCCCTGGGTCACGCTGGTCTCACATCACTCTGGGTTTACCGGCGATGACGCTGAAGAACCAGCCCGCCGCCGGCCACGCAGCAGGCGGCAGACCACGCGGCCCCCTGCTCGATCCGAACGTCGTCTTCTTCCGGACCTCAATTCGGGGAGTCGCAGCCGTGATCAGCCAACCGAGCAGGCATTGCACGGTAGAGCTCCAAGCTCTGCCGTCGCGGATCCGCCAGGTCCGCAGAATCGTCTCTGCGCAGTTGCGCTACTGGCATCTCGATCCCTTGATAGACCAGGCAGCCCTCGGCGTGACCGAGTTGCTCAGCAACGTCCACCGGCACGCCGAGCCCGACAAGGAGTGCACCGTCGAGATCGAGCTGTTGCTCGACCGTCTCACGGTCTCCGTCCACGACCACGACCCTCGGCTGCCCGAGGTCCACGACGCGGATCCCTTCGACACGTGTGGCCGCGGCCTCGCGATGGTCGCGGCGGTCAGCGAGAGTTGGGGCGTGTGCCCGCAGGGTGACGCGGGCAAGACGGTGTGGTTCACGCTCCCCGCACCGGCCCCCTCGGCGACCGTGCCGTCGTACCCCGTGTACGACGCGGTCGCGAAGACTCCCGCCCGGTCGGCCGTTGCCGGCTGACCGGGCGGTGACGTTCCACGGTGCGCCTCGGGCGGCGGGGAGCGGGGCGCGCCGTCTCGAACGCCCGCCGTCCGTGCCGCCCGGGGAGCGGGGCGCGGGCCCGCCACGGTTCCCGCGGCCGGGCCCACCCGTGCGACCACCGCGAGCCGCGCCGACGGAACGGCGAAGGTGAGCGTAGTGGGCGCTGCTCTTGCCGTACCACCCTTCGCCTCCCTCTGTACCTACTAGTATGTACACTCTCCCCATGAGCACTCCGGAGCGCCTGATCGAGTCCACGCGCGAGCTGCTGTGGGAGCGGGGCTATGTCGGTACGAGCCCCAAGGCGATCCAGCAGCACGCGGGCGCGGGCCAGGGCAGCATGTACCACCACTTCACCGGCAAGCCCGACCTCGCGCTCGCCGCGATCCGGCGTACCGCCGAGCAGATGCGGGCCACGGCCGAGGCCGTGCTCGGCGGCACCGGACCGGCGTACGCGCGCATCGAGGCATATCTGCTGCGCGAGCGCGACGTGTTGAGGGGCTGCCCGGTCGGGCGGCTCACGATGGATCCGGACGTGATCGCCAGCGACGAGCTGCGCGCGCCCGTCACCGGGACCCTCGACTGGCTGCGCGACCGGCTCGCCGGGATCGTGGAAGAGGGCGTCGCCCAGGGCGAGTTCACGGCCGGACTCGACTCTCGGGAGATCGCCTCGGCGATCGTCGCGACGGTGCAGGGCGGCTATGTCCTGGCCCGCTCCGCCGGCTCACCGGCCGCTTTCGACGCGGCGGTGCGCGGCCTGCTCGCGCTGCTCGGCGCCGCCCGCTCCGCCGCTCCCCGCACCACCACTTCGTAAGGATGCGTACGTTGCACATCACCCGCAGCCGGCCGGACACCAGGCCGGGTCCCGCCGAACACTTCACCGGCACGGTCTGGCTCGACGAGATAGCCGCGCCCGAAGCTCCTTCCCGGCTACGCGTGTTCAGCGTCCACTTCGCCCCGGGCGCCCGCACCGCCTGGCACCGCCATCCGCACGGCCAGGTGCTGTATGTCACCGAGGGTGAGGGGGTCGTGCAGCGCGAGGGAGGCGCCGTCGAGCCGATCCGGGCGGGCGACACGGTCTGGATCGAGCCCTCAGAGACGCACTGGCACGGGGCGGGGCCGCGCACGTTCATGACGCATCTCGCCGTGGTCGAGGCGGACGAGGACGGGACGACCGCCGACTGGGGCCCGCTGGTCGACGCCGGAACCTACCTCAACTGCCCCTGACGCCACGGGAGTACGCGATGCACGCGATGCAGTACGAGATCACCCTGCCCGCCGACTACGACATGGGCGTCATCCGCCACCGCGTCGAGTCGAAGGGGCACCTTCTGGACGCGTTCCCCGGACTCGGCTTCAAGGCCTATTTGATGCGCGAACGCGGCAGGGACGGCTCGCCCGTCAACCAGTACGCGCCGTTCTACCTCTGGAACACCCCGGCGGGCATGAACGCCTTCCTCTGGGGGCCCGGCTTCCAGGGGCTCGTGAACGACTTCGGGCGGCCGGTGGTCCAGCACTGGCCGGCCCTCGCGTACGAGGAGTCGGCCACGCCCGCGCTCACGCCGAGGGTGGCGCTGCGCCACCGCCGGAGCATCCCCGAGGGGACGCCGCTTCCCGAACTCGCCGAGGAACTGGCCCGCACGACAGTGGAGTTGGTGAAGGAGGGCGAAGCATTGAGTGCGGTCGCCGCCGTCGATCCCCGGACCTGGGAAGTGGTGCACTTCTCGCTCTGGGAGCACGAGGTGCCCGACGGGCGGCCGGGGGATGTCTTCCAGGTGCTGCATCTGTCGACGCCCGAGCGCGACCGGCTGGCGCAGGGGCGGCAGTGGTGACCTCCGCCCCCGAGAAGGTCCGTACGGTTCTCGGCGACATCAATCCGGCGGATCTCGGGGTCTGCGACGCCCATGACCACCTCTTCCTGCGCAGCCCTCAACTCCCCGGCCAGGAGCTGGACTCGGTCGATGCGGCGGCCGAGGAGCTGGCGGCGTTCCGCGCGGCGGGCGGGGTGAGCGTGGTGCAGTGGACGCCGCACGGGATGGGGCGGCACGCGGAGCGGCTTCCGGAGCTGTCGGGGGCGACGGGCGTACGGATCGTCGCCGCGACCGGGTTGCACCAAGCCGCCCACTACACACCGGAGTCGCTGGAGCGGCTGCGCGCACAGGGGCTCGCG
This sequence comes from Streptomyces anatolicus, assembly GCF_019400875.1. Taxonomy (NCBI): domain Bacteria; kingdom Bacillati; phylum Actinomycetota; class Actinomycetes; order Kitasatosporales; family Streptomycetaceae; genus Streptomyces; species Streptomyces anatolicus. The sequence continues at coordinate 13,167 of NZ_WMBF01000136.1, forward strand.
GAGCTGTTCGTCCGTGAACTCACCGAAGGCATCGGGCACTCCGGTGTGCGGGCCGGGCTGATCAAGGTGGCGGGAGGCTTTCACGGGCTCGACGGCCACGCCCGCTGGACGATGACCGCCGCGGCCGAGGCGCACCGCGCGACGGGCGCCCCGATCGCCGTCCATCTGGAGCTCGGCACCGCCGCGCTGGACGTACTCGACCTGCTCTGCGGGGAGTTGGCGGTGGCCCCGCACCGGGTGATCCTCGGCCACCTCAACCGCTTCCCCGACCTCGCCCTCCACCACCAGGCCGCCGAGGCGGGCGCCCTCCTGGCCTTCGACGGGCCTTCCCGCGCCCACCACGCCACGGACTGGCGCATGCCGGACGCGGTGCGCTCCCTCGCCGACGCGGGGTTCGGGGACCGCCTGCTCCTGGGCGGCGACACGACGACGGCCGGGGCCCGGTCCGTGTGCGGCGGACCGGGCATGCCGCATCTGCTGCGCGGAGTGCGGCCACGGCTCGAACGCGCGGTGGGCGCGGAGCTGACCGAGCTGATGCTCACGGTCAACGCGGGGCGGGCGTTCGGGGTGGCCTGGAGATAGGCCCCGGTGGAGCGAGCCCGGATCCGGGCGAGGGCACCGGGCAAGGGCACCGGGCGAGGGCATCCTCGTACGTATTGCACTGCTCGTTCCAAAACCTGTACGGTTTCCCCATGGCGCGACCGAGGACTTTCGACGAGGAGCGGGCCCTGGACGCGGCGATGCACGCCTTCTGGGCGAACGGCTACGAGGCCACATCGACCCAGGACCTGTGCGAGGCCACGGGCCTGGGCCGCAGCAGCATCTACAACACGTTCAGCAGCAAGCACGACCTGTTCCGGCGCGCGCTCGCCCGCTACATGGAGACCATGAACGCGACGCAGATCGAGATCCTGGAGGACGTGGAGCGTACGGGCATCGAGCGCGTCAGGGCGCTGCTCGCCCGCATCATCGAGGGCGAGTTCGAGCACCGCGATGACGGGCACAGCATCGGCTGCCTCACCGTGAACACCACCGTCGAACTCGCCGCGCGCGACCCCGAGGCGGCGGCGATGCTGGAGCGGGACCTCGCGACGCGGCTCACCATGCTGCGCACCGCGATCCGCTCCGGGCAGCGGGACGGCGACATCACGGCCGGGCGGGACGCGCAGACCCTCGCCCGGTACGTGAACGCCGTCATCGGCGGTATGCGGATCTCCGCGCAGGGCGGTGCCGACCGGGCCACCCTGGAGGCCATTGCCGACACGGCGCTCGACGCTCTGGCGGCCCGGTAGCCGCCGCGCGCCGTCGCCACGGTTGGCGCGGGCGCCACTCCCCCGTGGCCCCCCCCCCGCAGCCTCCAGCAG
>NZ_WMBF01000858.1:0-1045 GCF_019400875.1 Streptomyces anatolicus
CGCCAGGGAGAGGTCAACTGTCGCCGCCCTCGTCGATCAGGCGGCGTACCTCGCGGTCGACCAGGCCTAGGCGGGCCTCGGCGACCAGCGGTACCGCCCTCCGCTGCCGTCGCGCCTCGTGGACGTCGATGTCGACCGTCACCAGCGCCGCCTCCCACTTCGGCGCCTGCGCCACCACCGTTCCGCGCGGGTCGACGACGCGCGAGCCGCCCCAGAAGGAGGCACCGTTCTCGTTGCCGACCCGGTTCACGAAGACGACCCAGCACTGCAGCATGCGGGCGGTGTAGGAGAGCAGCGTGTCCCAGTAGAGGCCCGTGTCCATGGCCTCGGGGTCCAGGCTGGCCGCGCTGTTCGTCGGTACGAGGATGACCTCGGCGCCATCTTGCACGGCGAGCCACGGCAGGACCGGCTGCCAGGCGTCGTTGCACACGAGCGTGGCCGCCCGGCCGTGCCCGCCGGGCAGGTCGTACGCGCGCAGGTGCTGGCCGGGGCTGACGTGCTTGCGTTCCTCCCAGGCCAGGTAGTTGGGGAGGTAGAGCTTCCGGTGGGCGTGGAGGAGTTGGCCCTTGGTGTAGTACGCGGCGGTGTTGTAGGCCCGCAGGGCGGTGTGCTCGTGGAGGCCGACCAGGACGTCCGGGCCGTCGGGGGCGGCGAGGGCGAGGAGCCGGGGGTCGTCGGTAGTGAGGGACGCATCCCGTGCGAGGCCGCCGAGGTGATAGCCGTGCAGGCTCAGTTCGGGGAAGACGACCAGGTCGGCGCCCTGGGTCGCGGCCTGGTCCACCTGGTGCCGCGCGCTCTCCAGGTTGTCGCCGACCTCGCCCAGGGCGCAGTCGGTCTGAGCCAGCGCCACTCGCATGCGCCGAGCCTTTCAGCGCGGTCCGCCCCTCGCACGCCGGGTGCGCCCGTAAGGGGCGCCGCCGCCCGGGGGCCCCGCAGGCGCGCGGTGCGCCCGGAAGGGGTGCCGCCGTCCGGGGGCCCCGCAGGCGCGCGCCGCCGTGATGGGGTGCCTCGCCGTCGGGGCGACCCTGTCCCGCCGCTTCGCGGC
>NZ_WMBF01000137.1:0-14523 GCF_019400875.1 Streptomyces anatolicus
CTCGTGTGCGGGGGGTGGGGGGTCGTTCTCGGAGTTGCGCTGTACGTCGGTCAGTACGTCGTGGAGTACGCGGCGGACCGCCAGGCGTATCGCCGCGACCGCAGGATGGGGACCCATGTCCGGTTCCCTTCGTGAAGTTCGGGGGTGAGCCTCGGACCAATCACTCAGGACCCACTCCGGAGTCCGGGCCTGGTCTCCCAGGCCTCGGGCCCCTGAGCGTTCAGTCACTCAGAGTGTGTCGATGGTGACAGAGCCGAGCCGTTCCCCGAGCATTGCACGCCTACCCCTCGCCTACGGTCCCTCGGACGGGTGATTGCGGGGGCGTTCTCCTGCCATCGGCCGCATCCGGTCCCTCAGTCTCCCTTACGGTGCACCCTCGCGACCCAGTCCGCCGGTTTGGCGATCTCCGCCTTCGTGGGCAGGGTGTTCGGCGAGGTCCATACGCGGTTGAAGCCGTCCATGCCGACCTCCTGCACGACTGCTCGGACAAACCGCTCGCCGTCCCGGTATTGGCGCAATTTCGCGTCGAGGCCGAGGAGCTTGCGCAGGGCCTGGTCGAGGCGGCTGGCGCCGCGGGCCCTGCGCTCCTTGAACTTCTCGCGGATCTCGGTGACGGAGGGCACGACGTCGGGGCCGACGCCGTCCATCACGAAGTCCGCGTGGCCCTCCAGGAGCGACATCACGGCGGTGAGGCGGGCGAGGATCTCGCGCTGGGCGGGGGTCTGCACCAGCTCGACGAGGGAGCGGCTCGCGTCGTCCTCCTCGCCCTCCGGGCGGCCTCCGGCGAACGACTGGGCGGCCTCCCTGACGCGCTCGAGGACCGTCATCGGGTCGACCTCGGTCTCGCCGAGGAACGACTGGATCTCGCCTTCGAGGTGGTCGCGCAGCCAGGGGACGGCGGTGAACTGGGTGCGGTGCGTCTCCTCGTGGAGGCAGACCCAGAGGCGGAAGTCGTGGGGGTCCACGTCCAGCTCGCGCTCCACGTGCACGATGTTCGGGGCGACCAGGAGGAGCCTGCCGCCGCCGTTCGCCCCCGCGGGGAGGTCTCGGGTGGCGGGGGCGAAGGTCTCGTACTGGCCGAGGACGCGGGAGGCCAGGAACGACAGGAGCATGCCCAGCTCCACGCCGGTCACCTTGCCGCCGACCGCGCCGAGGACCGCGCCGCCGGGGCCGCTGCCCCGCTTGTCCTGCATCTTGTCCAGGAGGGGCTTGAGGATCTCGCGGAAACCGGCGACGTTCGCCTTGATCCAGCCCGCTCTGTCGACGACGAGGACGGGGGTGTCGTGGGCGCCCTCCGTGCCCATGCCCGTGAAGGAACGGACGTGCTCCTCCGAGGACTTGGCATGCCGGCGCAGCTCGGCGACGATGGCTCGCGCCTCGTCCCGGCTCACCTCTGGGCCCGGCCGCACGAGCCGGGTCGCGGTCGCCACCGCGAGGTTCCAGTCGACCATCTCCGCACCACCGATGCTCGTCATGCGTCAACGGTACGTGCTGGGCCCCTCTGGCGGAGGGTGTTGACCCCCCAGGTTGCCCCGGACCTTGCCCCTAGGGGCCTCGGCCCCTTTGCTCGGTCCCTTTGAGGGTGCGGGTCGTGTGTGGCTGGTCGCGCAGTTCCCCGCGCCCCTTTCGGGGCGCTAGCGGCAGCCGCAGTTGGCCAGGGTCGAGGCCATTTGGTCCAGGGTTTTCTGGGCCGCCTGGGCGTCCCTCGTGCCCGTGGTCATGAAGGCGAAGAGCAGGAGGCGGCCGTCCGCGTCCACGACCGTGCCCGCCAGGGTGTTCACGCCGGTGAGGGTGCCCGTCTTGGCGCGTACCAGGCCCGTGCCCGGGGACTCCTTGGGGTAGCGGTCGACCAGGGTGCCCGTGAAGCCCGCCACCGGCAGGCCCGTCAGCACGGAGCGCAGCTCGGGGCGGGCCGGGTCGGCGGCGCGGTCCAGGAGGGCGGCCAGGAGTTCGGCGGAGAGCCGGTCGGTGCGGTCCAGGCCGCTGCCGTCGGCGAACTCCGCTCCGGAGAGGGGCAGTTCCAGCTTGGCGAGCTGGGCGCCGACCGCACGCCCCGCGCCGTCGAAGCTGACGGGCTCCTTCGCGGCGAGGGCCGTCTGGCGGGCCAGGGCCTCGGCGATGTCGTTGTCGCTGTGGGTCAGCATCCGCTCGACCAGGAAGGACAGGGGCGGCGACTCGACCTTGGCGAGGGACGAGGCACGGGGGGACGCCTTGGAGGGGCCGGGGTCGGCTTCCAGGTGGATGCCCTCGTCCTTGAGGAAGCCCGCGAACTTCCGCGCCGCGTCGCCCGCCGGGTCACCCGCGCGCGGGGCGGGCCCGCTGGAGGAGTCGTCTAGCCGGCCCTCGTCGGCCATCAGGGCGCTGACCGGCGTGATGTTCTCGTTGGGGCCGATGGGGTGCTGCGGCGGCCCGGAGTACAGCGAGGTGTCGTAGGTGAGCGCCACCTTGTCGATCTCCCGGGACTTCAGCGCGCGGGCGGTGTCCTCGGCCAGCGTGCGCAGGTTCGCGGCGGTGTCGGTGTAGCGGCCGTCCTTGCGGGCGGTCAGCGTGGGGTCGCCGCCGCCGACCAGGACGACGTCCTTGGAGTCCGGCTCGATGACCGTCGTGGTGGCGATGCGGTGGTCGGGGCCCGCGGCCGAGAGCGCCGCGACGGCCGTGGCGATCTTGATGGTCGACGCGGGCATCAGACCGTCCCCCGCCCCCTTGCCGTAGACCCGCTTCCCGGAGACCGCGTCGAGGACGACGGCCGAGCGCTCGGGGCCGAGCGCGGGGTCCTTCAGGAGGGGGTCGAGTACGTCGGCCAGCGCGCGGTCCGTGGGTCTCGGAGCCGCCCCCGCGGGCGCGCCGAGCCCGGTGAGCACGGACGGGGCGCTCGGGGCGGTCTCGGGCGTCCCCGCACCCCCGTGACGACCGTGATCTGCGCCACCCCCGGCCTCCTGAGCAGCGGCCCAGTCCCGCTCGGCCGTACGCTGACCGGAGGAGTCCCACGGGCCGGCCGCGGCCACCGCCCCGGCCGAGATCACCAGGCCGAGGGTGGCGGCACCCGCCGTGAGCTGCAACGTCGTGAGCTTTCCCGAGAACCGGGGGAGCTTGAGGGCGGAAGGCTTTGGCAGCTGTTCCAAAAGCTGTCGAGGCCGCTGCCAAGGCTTGAGCTCCGGCACGACGACCAGCCCCTTTCGCGATCACACATCTGCGTGAGGGACACTTAATCACCCGAAGTATGTGCTGATCATGGAGGAGCCACCCGTGGAGTTCGACGTCACCATCGAGATTCCGAAGGGTTCGCGGAACAAGTACGAGGTGGACCACGAGACCGGCCGGATTCGTCTGGACCGTCGCCTCTTCACGTCGACCAGCTACCCCGCGGACTACGGCTTCGTCGAGAACACCCTCGGCGAGGACGGTGACCCGCTGGACGCCCTGGTCATCCTGGACGAGCCGACCTTCCCCGGATGCCTCATCAAGTGCCGCGCGATCGGCATGTTCCGGATGACCGACGAGGCGGGCGGCGACGACAAGCTGCTCTGCGTCCCGGCCTCGGACCCCCGGGTGGAGCACCTGCGTGACATCCACCACGTTTCCGAGTTCGACCGCCTGGAGATCCAGCACTTCTTCGAGGTCTACAAGGACCTGGAGCCCGGCAAGTCCGTGGAAGGCGCCGACTGGGTCGGCCGCGCGGACGCCGAGGCCGAGATCGAGAAGTCGTACAAGCGCTTCGAGGCGCAGGGCGGCCACTGAGCCTCCCGGCCCCGAACGGGCCGCGCGATCCGGCTTCCGGACCGCGCGGCCCGTTCGCGTATCTGTGCCCATACTGGCCATACGGAGGGTGCGTACGAGTCGTATGAGAAGTAAGTGAGGGCAGCAGTGGCCGAGCACGAGGCCGAGGACCAAAAGCCTCAGTCGGACGAGGCCCGCAGCGCGTTCGTGCAGCCCAGCGGGGTGGCGCCGCAGCCGCAGGCGCCGGAGGACGAGTCCCAGACCACCTCCGAGTTCGCCCTCCCCACGGGGCTGCCGGCCCCGTCGCCGTCGACGACGCAGGAGACCGAGAAGTCGGCGTTCACGCCGCCGCACACCTACAGCGCGCGCAACGCCCCGCCGGCCTTCACTCCCGCGCAGGGCGTCCCCCTGGTGAAGCTCACCAAGGAAGTGCCCTGGCAGGACCAGATGCGCACGATGCTGCGGATGCCGGTCACCGAGCGGCCCGCTCCGGAGCCCGCGCAGAAGCATCAGGACGAGGCCGGGCCCGCCGTGCCGCGCGTGCTCGACCTGACGCTGCGTATCGGGGAGCTGCTGCTCGCCGGTGGCGAGGGCGCCGAGGACGTCGAGGCGGCCATGTTCGCCGTCTGTCGCTCCTACGGCCTCGACCGCTGCGAGCCGAACGTGACGTTCACGCTGCTCTCGGTCTCGCACCAGCCCTCGCTCGTGGACGACCCCGTCACGGCCTCGCGTACCGTGCGCCGCCGGGGCACCGACTACACCCGGCTCGCGGCGGTCTTCCACCTGGTGGACGACATCAGCGACCCGGACATCGACGTCTCCCTCGAGGAGGCCTACCGCCGTCTGGCGGGCATCCGCCGTAACCGTCACCCCTACCCGGGATGGGCCCTCACGGCCGCCAGCGGCCTCCTCGCGGGCTCCGCGTCCGTGCTGGTCGGCGGTGGCGCGCTGGTCTTCTTCGTGGCCGCTGTGGGCGCGATGCTCGGCGACCGGCTCGCCTGGCTGTGCGCGGGGCGCGGGCTGCCGGAGTTCTACCAGTTCGTGGGGGCCGCGATGCCGCCCGCCGCGATGGGCGTGGCGCTGAGCTTCGCGCACACCGAGGCGACGATGGCCTCCGCGGTCATCACCGGTGGGCTCTTCGCGCTGATCCCGGGGCGGGCGCTGGTGGCGGGCGTGCAGGACGGTCTGACCGGCTACTACATCACCGCGGCGGCGCGTCTGCTGGAGGTCATGTACCTGATCGTCGGCATCGTCTGCGGTGTGCTGCTCGTGCTGTCGCTCGGCGTGATGCTGGACGCGACGAACCTGACTCCGGAGACGCAGTTCGGCGTGACGTCGTCGCGGCCCGTCATCCAGATCCTGGCGTCGATGGCGCTGAGCCTGGCCTTCGCGATACTGCTCCAGCAGGAACGTCACACCGTGCTGATGGTGACCCTCAACGGCGGCATCGCCTGGGTGATGTTCGGTGCCCTCGCGCAGACCCCGCTGGCGCTGTCCCCCGTCGCGGCGACGGCCATCGCGGCCGGTCTGGTGGGCCTGTTCGGGCAGCTCTTCTCGCGCTACCGGTTCGCGTCCTCACTGCCGTACGTGACGGCCGCGATCGGGCCGCTGCTGCCCGGTAGCGCCACGTACTTCGGGCTGCTGGCCCTCGCGCAGAACGACCTCAACACGGGCATGAACTCGCTCACCAAGGCCGTCGCGACGGCGCTCGCCATCGCGATCGGCGTGAACCTGGGGAGCGAGATCTCCCGGCTGATCCTCAAGATCCCCGGGGCGGCGACGGCGGAGAACCGCCGTGCGGCGAAGCGGACCAGGGGCTTCTGACCCCCGGGACCGAAGGGTTCTGCCCCCGCCCGGTCAGCGCTTGGCGTGCCGGCCGCGCTGGGCCGGGGGCGCGCCCTCGGCCGAGGCCGCCTTCTTGGACTTGCCCCGCGCCCGCAGGAACTCGATGGCGATCGGCACCACCGAGATGAGGACGATCAGGATGAGGATCGCCTCGATGTTCTTGTGGACGAAGTCGATGTTGCCGAGCCAGGCGCCGAGCAGCGTGACGCCCGCGCCCCACAGGACGCCGCCGATGATGTTGAACGTGATGAACGAGCGGTACCGCATGCCCGAGACGCCGGCGATGATCGGCGTGAACGTACGCACGATCGGCACGAAGCGGGCCAGGACCAGCGACTTGGGGCCGTACTTCTCGAAGAAGTCGTGCGCCTTGACCACGTTCTCCTGCTTGAAGAGCTTGGAGTCCGGGCGGTTGAACAGCGCCGGGCCGACCTTCTTGCCGAAGAGGTAGCCCGCCTGGTCGCCGAGGATCGCGGCGATGCAGATCAGCAGGCAGGCCAGCCACAGCGGGGTGTCCAGCTTGTGCGTGGTGATCAGCAGGCCCGTGGTGAACAGCAGCGAGTCGCCCGGCAGGAAGAAGCCGATGAGCAGGCCCGACTCGGCGAAGACGATGACCAGCAGGCCCCAGAGGCCGAACTGGTTCAGCAGGTAATCCGGATCCAGCCAGCTTGGTCCGAGCGCAAGCGTCGTCACGGTTCCGGGCTCCTGAGGGTGAGGGGGGGCGGTACGGCGGCGGGTGCAGCCGCCCAAAGTTATCAACGCCGGGCGGCCGGACCAGGTTCCACGGTCCCATGCGGGAGCGCGGTAAGGGGCGTCACCCCTTGATAACGCCCCTTACCTCCCCCCTCGCCGGTCCTGCGCCGATGCCTCGCCCGTCCGCCGATGCCTCGCCCGTCCCTCGCCGCTCAGGCGTGACGCGCCGCGTTCGCCAGGATCGCGTCCCGCATGTACACCGCGAGGCCGGGGCGGATCGCCTCGTAGAACGCGGTGAAGCGCTCGTCGGCGACGTACATCTCACCGAGGCAGGTGTGCGTCTCGTGCGCGCACTCGTAGTGGAAGCGGCTGATGAAGAGACGGTGCTCCTCGGCGCCGTCCATCGCCTCCTGGGAGTCGGCGGCGTGCCCCTCGGCGAGCAGGTCGCCCATGCGGGCGTGGATCGCCGAGAACTCGTCGTTGATCCGCTGCCAGTCGTCCTTCGTGTACGAGGCCGACCTGCGCCGCGACTCCCGGTAGGCCTCCGTGTCGCCCCAGCGCCGCTCGGCCTCCTGCGCGTACTGCTCGGGGTCGGCGTCCCCGAAGACCTCGAACTTCTCCTCGGGTGTGAGGTTGATGCCCATCCTCTTCGCCTCCATGGCGGTCTCGACGGCGGCGGCCATCTCCTGGAGCCTGGCGATCCGGGCGGTCAGCAGCTCGTGCTGGCGGCGCAGGTGCGCGCGCGGATCCGCCTCCGGGTCGTCCAGGAGGGACGCCACCTCGTCGAGGGGGAAGCCGAGCTGCCGGTAGAACAGGATCTGCTGGAGCCGGTCCAGGTCGGTGTCGCTGTAGCGCCGGTGACCCGCGTGGCTGCGCCCGCTGGGCACGAGCAGGCCGATCTCGTCGTAGTGGTGCAGCGTGCGCACCGTCACCCCGGCGAAACCGGCGACCTGTCCCACGGAGTAGCTCATGGCTTCCGCCCTTCCTTTTCGGTACGCGGATCAGCCTGCGGCCTCACGTCGCGTGAGGTGCAAGCCGTTTCCCGCGAAGGCCCCGCCCGCCACTCGCCGAGTGCGCCACTCGCCGAGCGCCGCTACTTGCTGAGGGCCGTGAACCTGCGTACCGCCAGCGGCAGGAAGATCCCCACCAGCACCACGGGCCACAGCACCGCCAACAGACCCGCCTGATCGGCCGCCCAGGACGTGCCGGCCACCCCGGAGTCGTTGCCGAAGAGGTCGCGTACGGCGGTGGCGGTCGCGGACATCGGGTTCCACTCGACCACCGCACCCAGCCAGCCCGGCATGTTCTGCGGGACCGTGAAGGCGTTGGAGAGGAAGCCCACCGGCCAGACCAGGATCTGCACGGCCGCCACCAGCTCCGGCCTCCCCGCGATCATCGCCAGGTAGATGCCGATCCACAGCATCGCGAACCGCAGCATGAGCAGCAGCCCGACGGCCGCGAGGACGGCGGCGAACGAGCCGTGCCAGCGCCAGCCGATCGCGAGCCCCACCGCCATCATGACCAGCAGCGAGACGAAGGACTGGAGCATGTCGGCGGCCGAGCGCCCGACGAGGACCGCCCCGTTGGTCATCGGCATGGACCGGAAGCGGTCGATCACGCCCTTGTTCAGGTCCTGGGTGACCGCGACCATCGTGGCGTCCAGGCCGAAGACCATCGTCAGGGCGAACATGCCGGGCACCAGGAACTCCGCGTACTGACCCGCGATGCCCTTCCCGCCGCCGATCAGATAGGTGAACATCAGCAGCATCATCACGGGGAAGACCAGGCCCACAAGGACCTGCACCGGCTGCCGCGCCCAGTGCGCCAGTTCGCGGCGCGTCATGGTCCAGGAGTCCGTGACGGCCCAGCTCATCGACGTACTCATACGGTCTCCGTCTCCTTCGGGCATCCGGTCAGGCTCAGGAACACCTCGTCCAGCGTGGGCCTGCGCAGCGCCACGTCCTCGGCGTCGATCCCCGCGTCCCGCAGCGCCCGAACGACGCCCGTCAGCGCCTCCATCCGGTCGGTGACGGGCGCGGAGGCCAGCCTGCGGTCGGCGTCCACGGTGGCGCCCGCGGGCAGCAGCTCGGCCGTGCGCGCCAGCTGGGCCGCGTCCCGCACCACCACGTCGATGCGGTCGCCGCCGAGCCGTTCCTTCAGGCCGTCCGGCGTGCCGTCCGCGACGACCCGGCCACCGTCGATCACCGAGACGCGGTCGGCCAGCTGATCGGCCTCCTCCAGATACTGCGTGGTCAGCAGCACCGTCGTACCCCCGCCGACGAGCGAGCGCACCGACTCCCACACCTCGGCGCGGCCCCTCGGGTCCAGGCCCGTGGTGGGCTCGTCGAGGAAGAGGACCTCGGGGTCCGTGATGAGCGAGGCCGCGAGGTCCAGGCGGCGCCGCATGCCGCCGCTGTACCGCTTGACCGCCTTGCGGCCGGTCTCCGCGAGACCGAACCGCTCCAGAAGCTCGTCGGCCCGCACGCGCGCGTGGCGCGCGCCCAGGTGGTGGAGGCGCCCGAACATGTCCAGGTTCTGGCGGCCGCTCAGCTCCTCGTCCACCGCCGCGTGCTGGCCCAGCAGCCCGATGCGCCGGCGGACCTCGTCGGGCCTGCGCCGCACGTCGTGCCCCGCGACCTCCACGCGTCCCTCGTCGGCCCGCAGCAGGGTGGCGAGCACCCGTACCGCCGTGGTCTTGCCCGCGCCGTTGGGGCCGAGCACGCCGTGCACCGTGCCGCTTCCGACCCGCAGGTCGAGGCCGTCCAGCGCGGCCTTCTCCCCGAACCTCTTCCGTACGCCTTCGACGATGATCGCGTCCGCCGCCATCCGACTCCCTCGTTGATCACGTAGTCAAAGTTGACTAGATGGGCGAAGGTAGCGGAAGGTCCAGCATTCGTCAAACTTGATTACTTGTCGTCCCCGGCGTGCGGCGCGCCCGTCCCGAACGGGTTCTCCTCGCCCTCGGCGAGCACCCCGACGAACGGCTCGCCCTCACCGGCGAAGGTGTAGGCGCCACCCTTGATGCGGGCGATCAGCCCTTCGGTCCACTCCGCGCCGGTATCGGCCGAGTGCACCCAGTAGTTCATGATCTCGCCGATGTGGCCCAGCTGGCCGGGGCCTTCCTCGGGCGTGTAGTACTCGGTGACGGAGGCCCGCCACTCCTTCATGCGGCGCACGCGCTCCTCCAGGAGGGCCACCGCCTCCTCGCGCGGCAGGTCCACCATGAAGCCGAGCGCCGCTGTGAGGATGTCGGGCCGCTGGTCGTACGTGGTCAGGGAGTCGCGGACCAGGGAGAGGTACTCCTCGATGCCCTGGTCCGTGATCTCGTACTCCGTGCGCGGCGGGCCGCCCGCCGTCGAGGGGGCCACCTCGTGGGCGCGCAGCAGCCCCTGCTTGGCCAGCTGCTTCAGCGCGTGGTAGATCGAGCCCGGCTTGGCGTTGGACCACTCGTGCGCGCCCCAGTACTCCAGGTCGTTGCGGACCTGGTAGCCGTGGGCGCGGCCGTGCTGGCGCACGGCCCCGAGAACCAGTAGCCGGATCGCTGACATTCCTGCACCGCGCCTTCCGATAGCCCCCCAGTCATCAATTTTGACTAGGGTATCCCTGCTCCAGCGCCACCAGCTCAAACGCCGTTCTGCCGTCCAGGGATTCGCGGACGATGTCGGCGTGGCCCGCGTGCCGGCCGATCTCCTCCACGAGGTGCAGCATCAGCCAGCGCATCGACACCTCGCCGTCCTTGGGGAACCAGGGCGCCTCGGGCAGCGGGAAGGTGTCGTCGAGGCTCGGCACCTCGCGGATGAACTCCTCGGTCTCGCGGGCGACCCGGTCCCAGAATGCCAGGGTCTCCGCGAGTGTCTCGCCCTCCACCAGGCGGAAGCTGTCGCCCCAGGTCGCCTCGGTGCGGGCCCTCTCGTTCGGCTTGCGCTGGGCCATTCGCAGCCAGTTCAGCTCCGTCTCGGCGACGTGCTTCACCAGCCCCGACAGGGACAGCTCGCTGGCGCTCGGCCGCAGCGCGGCCTGCTCGTCCGTGAGCCCGAGCACCGAGCGGCGGAGGCCGCCGCGCTGGGCCTCCACGAAGGCGATGAGGGCGCCGCGCTCGTCGCCGCGCGCTTCCGAACTGACGTGGGTGACCATGGTGTCCGCCTTCCCGCAGGGGGTCGAGTTCCGCCGGGCTCCGGCTTCCCTCCCGACACCTCATAAGCTACGGACCCTTGCGGTCAGCTTCTGTCCGCAAGGGTCCGGCGGAAAAGCACGACGTCGGTACGTCAACGGCGGTACGGCTCAGAACGGGAAGCGCGAGCGTCCGTGCTGCACCGAGATCCACTTCTGCGTGGTGAAGGCCTCCACCGTGGACTCACCGTTCAGCCGGCCGATACCGGAGTTCTTCTCGCCGCCGAACGGCACGATCGCCTCGTCGTGCACCGTGCCGTCGTTCACGTGGATCATGCCGGTCCTGACGCGCTTGGCGAGCCGCACGCCCCGCTCGATGTCGGCCGTGTGCACCGCGCCGCTCAGGCCGTACGGACTGTCGTTGGCGATCCGCACCGCCTCCTCCTCGCCGTCGAAGGGCAGGATCAGGGCGACGGGCCCGAAGATCTCCTGACCGAGGACCGGGGAGTCAGCGGGCAGGTCCGTCAGGACGGAGGGCGAGACCACGTTGCCCTCGGTACGGCCGCGCAGCAGGGCCGTCGCGCCCGCGGCGACCGCCTGCTCGACGACGGCCGAAACGGCGTCCGCCTGCGAGGCGTTGATGAGCGGGCCGATGTGTGTGCCGGGCTCGGCCGGGTCGCCGACCTTGAGCGCGGCGGTCTTGGCGACGAACTTCTCGGTGAACTCCGCCTGCACGGACCGGTCCACGAGGATGCGGTTGGCGGCCATGCAGACCTGGCCCTGGTGGACGAAGCGGCTGAAGACCGCCGCGTCCACCGCGTAGTCGATGTCGGCGTCGTCCAGGACGATCAGCGCGCTGTTGCCGCCAAGCTCCAGGATCGCGCGCTTGAAGTGCGAGGCGCAGACCATGGCGACGCGGCGGCCCACGCGGTCCGAGCCGGTGAAGGAGATGATGCTCGGGACCGGGTGCTCGATCAGGGCGTCGCCTATCTCGGCTATGTCCGTGATGACGACGTTCAGCAGGCCGGGCGGCAGTCCGGCGTCCTCGAAGACCTTGGCCACCAGGCTGCCGCCGAGCACCGGCGCGTTCTGGTGGGGCTTGAGGACGACGCCGTTGCCGAGGGCGAGGGCCGGGGCGACGGACTTGATCGACAGCAGGAACGGGAAGTTGAAGGGGCTGATGACGCCGACCACGCCCACCGGGACGCGGTAGAGGCGGTTCTCCTTGCCGTCGCCCGGGGAGGGCAGGATCCGGCCCTCGGAGCGCAGCGCGAGATGCACGGCCTCGCGCAGGAACTCCTTGGTGAGGTGCAGCTCGAAGGCGGCCTTGAGCCGGGTGCCGCCGAGCTCGGCGATGATCGCCTCGGTGATCTCGTCCTCGCGGTCCTCGATGATCCGCAGGGCGCGCTCGAAGACACCGCGCCTGGCGTAGGGGTTGGTGTCGGCCCACTCCCGCTGCGCGCGCTCGGCGGCGCGGTAGGCCTGGTCGACCTCTTCGGCGGTGGCGACGGTGATGGAGGCCAGCTTCTCGCCGTTGTACGGATTGAAGTCGATGATGTCCCAGGAGCCCGACCCGGCTTTCCATACCCCGTCGATGTACTGGTGAGCCAGGTCAGTGAAGAAGGACATGAGACGGACCCCTTGCCGCGGCAGCGAACGGAAGCAGATATCCGATCAGTGTCAGACATCTGAGGTCACGTCATAGTACTTATGTTTCAGGTGAGTTGAAGCAGTCCGCGCAAAAGGTCACGGCTGTCCGCCGGATCCGGGCTGTCCTTGTGCAGCTGCGCCGCCACCCGCTCGTACTGCGCGACCTCCTCCGCCTTGTCGAGGTAGAGCGCGCCGGTCAGCTGCTCCACGTACACGACGTCGGAGAGGTCGGACTCCGGGAAGCTCAGCATCGTGAACGCGCCGCTCTCGCCCGCGTGGCCGCCGAAGCTGAACGGCATGACCTGGAGCGTGACGTTCGGCCGCTCGGAGATCTCGATGAGGTGCTGGATCTGCCCGCGCATCACCTCCCGGTCGCCGTACGGGCGCCGCAGCGCGGCCTCGTCCAGTACGCAGTGGAAGCGGGGCGCGTGCTCGGAGGCGAGGAGCTTCTGGCGTTCGAGGCGCAGGGCGACGCGGCGCTCGATCTCGGCCTCGCTCGCGCCCTTCATGCCGCGGGCGACGACCGCGTGCGCGTACGCCTCGGTCTGCAACAGGCCGTTGACGAACTGCACTTCGTAGACGCGGATCAGCGAGGCGGCGCCCTCCAGACCGATGTAGGTCTGGAACCAGCCCGGCAGGACATCGGAGTAACTGTGCCACCAGCCCGTGAGGTTGGCCTCCTTGGCAAGCGAGAGGAGTGCGCCGCGCTCGGCCTCGTCCGTGACGCCGTAGAGCGTCAGAAGGTCCTCGATGTCCCTGGACTTGAAGCTCACCCGTCCCAACTCCATGCGGCTGATCTTCGATTCGGATGCGCGGATCGAGTAGCCGGCCGCTTCGCGGGTGATGCCCCGGGATTCTCTGAGGCGCCTCAGCTGCGAGCCAAGCAGGATGCGCCGTACCACCGAGCCACTCGACTCCCCTGCGGTCACTTCGCTCAATCCTCCCCATCGACTGGAAGCCAGCAGTCTGCCATTAAACGCTCCGGGCCGTACTCGTTCGGTTACAGAAACGGAAAGCCTCCGAAAGCCTCCACAAGAAAGCGTCGGAAGAAATGGGCAAGAACTGGCACGGAGCCACCAAGTCCGGCGCGTGCACGTGCATCTGCCCTTGCATCTGCCGTACGCATTCGGAACCATGGTCCGCGCGCCACTGCTCTACCGACCGTGTACCACCCGCACCATCGGCGACCGACCGCGCCACCGCTCCATCGCTACGTACCGCGAAACCGGGGAGTGCCTCGCATGGGGACGAATGGATCGACCATGCTCGAGCCGTTAAGGCAGGGGCTTCCTCCGCTCGACCCCTCGGCGGTCTCCGGCACCGCCTCCGTCGCACTCCCCGCCCGCTATGAAGCGGTGGGCTGCGCACGGCAGTTCACCCGCAAGACGCTCGGGCAGTGGGATCTGGACGAGCGCTTCGACGACATAGCGCTCGTCGTCTCCGAACTCGTCACCAACGCGCTTCGGCACGCGCTGCCCGCCGACACCCCGCGCGAGCAGCTGGACCCGCCCGTGCGGCTGCACATGATGCGCTGGGCGTCCCGTCTGGTGTGCGCGGTGCGCGACCCCAGCGAGGAGAGCCCGGTGACGCGCGACACCGACGACGACTTCTCCGCGGAGTCGGGCCGCGGCCTGTTCCTCGTCGAGTCCTTCAGCGACGGCTGGGGCTGGCACCCGCTCGCCGGGACGCTGCGGGGCAAGGTGGTCTGGGCGCTGTTCCAGCTGGGCTGAGGGCGGCCCGGGGGGTACGGCGATCCGGCCCGGGTGCGCGAGCGGGCCCGGGTGCGGCGATCCGGCCCGGGTGCGCGAGCGGAAGGCGTTCGCGTACTCAACCACCTATCAGGTGGTCGAACTCCCCGTCCTTCATGCCGAGCAGCATCGCCTCTATCTCCGCGCGGGTGTAGACGAGCGCGGGCCCGTCCGGGAAGCGCGAATTGCGTACGGCGACGTCGCCGCCCGGCAGCTTCGCGAACTCCACGCAGGAGCCCTGCGAGTTGCTGTGTCTGCTCTTCTGCCAGACCACCCCGTGAAGCTCCGTGGCCGCCATGCCGTTCATCGCGTGGTGCACAGATCGCTCCCCGGTGGTGCAGTGCCTTGAGTGGCGTCTAGATGCAGTGGTCAACTGTCCCGGATCATAGCTGTGTTCACATGCTGATGCATGGGCAGATGCACGTGCACGCGCGGTGGTGCCTTGATTACAGCTCTACCGGTCCACCGTGCTCTAGAAACAGACGCGCACCGCGCCGGATGTGTTCCGTCCGAAAGGCGGAAAACAACCGGCGCGGTGCGCGGGGGAACGCGGAGCGAGCGAATCTCGGCGCGCTCAGCGCGCGGTGCCGTACGGCAGGAGTGCCATCTCGCGGGCGTTCTTGATCGCGGCGGCGATCTGCCGCTGCTGCTGGGCCGTGACACGAGTGACCCGGCGGCCGCGGATCTTGCCCCGGTCCGAGATGAACTTCCGGAGCAGATCGGTGTCCTTGTAGTCGATGTACGTGATGCCGGCCTGGTC
>NZ_WMBF01000859.1:0-1044 GCF_019400875.1 Streptomyces anatolicus
GTCCAGGAGCATGGGGGGCGCGGGCGTGTTCAGGGCGTCGGAGAGTTCCTCCAGGGTGGTCAGAAGCAGGCCCGCCCCCTTGCGGACCACCCGGTCGGGGACGCCCTCGCCGTCCCACTCCGCCAGGGCCGTACGGACCGCCCCCCAGTCGGGGACGCGGCGTTCGCGTACCGCCTTCGCGCCCTGTTCCGTCGACTTGCGCAACGCCTCGGCCAGGCGCGCCGCCGCGGGTACGGGCGTCGCGCCGCGCTCCGGCAGATGGGCCTCCATCAGCATCGCCACGCGGCCCAGCTGAGCCAGCGCGTCCTCCGCCTCCGTGGCCGCGGCGCGGGAGAGACCCCGGTGGCGCACGGGTTCGTTCTCGGCGCGGGCCGCCGCCTCCTGCCAGGCGACCCTGGCGTCCCTCGCCGTGAGCAGGGCCTCACGGACGTCGGGGCAGGCCTTGCCCGCCGGATGCGCGTAGTGGTCGACGACCGCGGCGGCGTAACGGCCGTCCGCGATCAGCCAGTCGGCCAGGCGGGTGCGCAGGCGCGGGGTCTCCCACGCCGGGTACAGCGCGTACGCGATCATCGCGAGGACGCCGCCGATGAGCGTCAGGACGACGCGCTCCGGGACCGTCTGCGTCCACTGCTGGCCGCCCATGCCGAGCAGGAACACGACGTACGCGGCCACGCAGGCCTGCGCCGCCACCTGCCCCGTGCGCATCAGCAGGTACATAAGCCCGGCGCAGACCACGGCGAGCGCGGCGGACAGGCCGGTGCGGGGGTGGATCAACTGGACCAGGCCCGTGGCCAGCGCGACGCCGACGAGGGTGCCGCCGAAGCGGGCCACAGCGCGGGAGTACGTCTGGGAGAAGTCCGGGCGCATCACCATGACCGAGGCCATGGGGGCCCAGTATCCGTGGCCGAACGGGAGCCAGGTGCCGAGCAGATAGCCCGCGGCGGCCACCGCGGTGACACGGATCGCGTGCCGGGTGACCGGCGAGTCGTGCCGCAACGCCGCCGCCCGCATGGCGCGCAGGGCGGTGGGGGCGAGGGCGAAGAG
>NZ_WMBF01000138.1:0-14451 GCF_019400875.1 Streptomyces anatolicus
CCCCCTGGCGGACCTGATCCGCGCGCAGCGCCTCGCGGTGGCGCTGGCGGAGTCCCGGGGGTACGACCCGGACCGCCCGCGGAACCTCACGCGGAGCGTGATCCTCAGCTAGCGGGTCCGGGGCGCCGGAGGGGGCGGCTCACCTGGGGGTGATGGCGATGCCCTCCGGGTGGTTGCCGGTGCGCAGGGTCATCCGCACCTTGGTGAGCGCCGGGTCGACCACCGAGACGGTGTCGGAGTCCTCGTTGGTGACCCAGACCCGGCTGCCGCCCGGGCTGACCGCCACGCCCTGCGGTGTCCTGCCCACGGGCACCTGGGAGAGGACGCCGCCGGTCGTGGTGTCGATGACCAGGAGCGTGTCGGCGCCCGAGTCCGCCGCGTACAACCGCCGTCCGTCGGGGCTGAGCCCCAGGCCCAGCGGCGCCTTGCCGACCGGCCAGGTGGCCGTCACCTTGCGGGTGGCGGTGTCGATGGCGGAGATGGTCCCGGCACCGGTGTTGGCGACGTAGACCCTGTCGCCCTTCGGCGTGGCGACGATCCCGCTGGGGAAGTCGCCCACGGGGATCTGGGCCAGGGGCTCATGGCCCTTGGACAGGACGGTGACGTTGTTGCTGCCGCTGTTGGTGACGTAGGCGGTCCCGTCGGGCAGGGCGGCGACGCTGTGCGGGAGCTCCCCGACCGCGGGCGTGGCGACGACTCTGCGGCTGGCCGTGTCGATGACGGAGACGTTGTTGCTGCCCCAGTTCGCCGCGAGCACCCAGCGGCCGTCGCGGCTCGGGAAGGCCGAGAAGGGGTACGAGCCGACCGGGACGGTCGCCACGGCCCTGCGGCTGCCCGTCTCGATGAAGGAGACCGAGTCGGACAGACCGTTCGCCACATACACGTGGGAGCCGTCGGGAGCCGCGCCCACGCCGGTCGGCCCGCTGCCCACCGCCGGGGCGGCGACGGCTCTCTCCAGGCGGACGTCGAAGGCGGAGGCGGTGCCGGAGCCGCTGTTGGCCACGTAGGCGACGATGCGCATCGGGAAGTCCCTGTCCCTGTCCCCGTCGGCCGGCGGGTCGGCGGATGCCGCGGCGGACGTGCAGGCCATGACGGCGAGCACGCACCCGAGCGTCAGACGGAGACGGGAGCGGCGGCTGGCTGCGGAGAACCTGGGCATGGATCCACCTCTGCGGCTGTGGGGGTCCGGGCTCTGCGGCTGTGTGAGTCCGGGACGGAGACGAAGGTGCAAGGCGCATGGTCAAACGCCCGGCATGCCCGATCCACACGGCGGCCGGAGGGTTTCGTTCTTTCGCATGGCGGATCTGTGGCAAATCGGCCATTTCACATACTTGCGGGTGTCATATGACAACAGCGTCCCCGCCGCCCCCCGGCCTGCCGGCCTCCGACCCGCCCTCCAGGTGGACTAGACCTTTCGCAGGGTGACGGGCGAGACTGTCCCCGTGAGACACGTCATCGCCCTCGATGTGGGCGGCACCGGAATGAAGGCCGCCCTGGTGGGGGCGGACGGCACCCTGCTGCACGAGGCGCGCCGCCCGACCGGGCGCGACCGCGGCCCGGACGCCGTGGTGGAGTCCATCCTCGGTTTCGCCGAGGACCTCCGCGCCCACGGCACCGCCCACTTCGGCGAGCCCGCCGCCGCGGCGGGCGTGGCGGTCCCCGGCATCATCGACGCCGACCGGGGCATCGCCGTCTACGCGGCGAACCTCGGCTGGAGCGACGTACCCCTCAGGGACCTCCTCAGCGCCCGCCTGGGAGGCGTCCCCGTGGCGCTCGGCCACGACGTCCGCACGGGTGGCCTCGCGGAGGGGCGCATCGGGGCGGGCAAGGGCGCGGACCGGTTCCTGTTCGTGCCCCTGGGCACCGGCATCGCGGGCGCCATCGGCATCGGCGGCGCCATCGAACCGGGCGCCCACGGCTCGGCCGGCGAGATCGGTCACATCGTCGTGCGCCCCGGCGGCCCGCTCTGCGGCTGCGGTCAGCGCGGCTGCCTGGAGCGCCTGGCCTCCGCCGCCGCGGTCAGCAGGGCCTGGGCCGAGGCCAGCGGCGACCCGGAGGCGGACGCGGCGGACTGCGCGAAGGCCGTGGAGTCCGGTGACCCGAGGGCCCAGGAGGTCTGGCGGAACGCGATCGACGCCCTCGCCGACGGCCTGCTCACCGCCCTCACTCTGCTGGACCCGCACACGCTGATCATCGGTGGCGGTCTCGCCGAGGCGGGGGAAACGTTGTTCACGCCGCTGCGGGCGGCCGTCGCGGCCCGCGTCGTCCAGTTCCAGACGCTGCCGGAGATCGTGCCCGCGGCCCTCGGCGACACCGCCGGGTGCCTGGGCGCGGGCCTCCTCGCCTGGGACCTCCTCGCCGAGGCGGCGGCCCCCACGGCCCCCCGGAAGACAGACCCCAAGACCGACCCCACGGAGGTAGCCACCTGATGGCCACTAGCAAGGTTCTCGCCGGTGCCCAGGTGGTACTGCCCACCGGAACCGTCCCCGACGGCCGCGTGCTCATCGAAGGCACCCGGATCGCCAGGGTCCCCGTCTCCGGGGCCCACGACACCGGAGCCACCGTCACCGACGCCGAGACGGTCGACCTCACCGGCCACTGGGTGGTCCCCGGCTTCGTCGACCTGCACAACCACGGCGGCGGCGGCGCCTCCTTCACCTCCGGCACCGTGGAGGACGTACTCAAGGGCGTCCACACGCACCGCCTGCACGGCACGACCACCCTCGTCGCCTCCACCGTCACCGGCGAGATGGACTTCCTCGCCCAGCGCGCCGGGCTGCTGAGCGAGCTGGCCGAGCAGGGCGACATCGCGGGCATCCACTTCGAGGGCCCCTTCATCTCGCCCTGCCGCAAGGGCGCCCACAGCGAGGCGCTGCTCCGCGACCCCGACCCCGCGGACGTCCGCAAGCTGATCGACGCGGCCCGCGGCCACGCGAAGATGCTCACCCTCGCCACCGAACTGCCCGGCGGCATCGACTCCGTGCGCCTCCTCGCCGAACACGGCGTCATCGCCGCCATCGGCCACACGGACGCGACGTACGAGCAGACGGTGGAGGCCATCGACGCGGGCGCCACCGTCGCCACGCACCTGTTCAACGCGATGCCCGGCCTCGCCCACCGCGCGCCCGGCCCGATCGCCGCCCTCCTGGAGGACGAGCGGGTCACCGTCGAGCTGATCAACGACGGTACGCATCTGCACCCCGCCGCCCTGGAGCTTGCCTTCCACCGCGCGGGCGCGGACCGCGTCGCCTTCATCACCGACGCGATGGACGCGGCGGGCTTTGGCGACGGCAGGTACATGCTCGGCCCGCTGGAGGTCGAGGTGCGGGAGAGCGTGGCGCGGCTCGTCGAGGGCGGCTCGATCGCGGGCTCCACGCTCACCCTGGACCGCGCCTTCAAGCGCTCGGTGACCATCGACGGCCTCTCCGTCGAGGACACCGTCCGCGCCCTGTCCGCCAACCCCGCCAGGCTCCTCGGGATGTACGACACGGTGGGCTCCCTGGAGCCGGGCAAGGACGCGGACCTGGTCGTCCTTGACGCGGACTTCGACGTCAAGGGCGTGCTGCGCAAGGGCGCGTGGGTGGTCGAGCCCTGAGCCGACCGGCCCTCACCCCTGGGCCAA
The DNA here is from genome assembly GCF_019400875.1 of Streptomyces anatolicus. Taxonomy (NCBI): domain Bacteria; kingdom Bacillati; phylum Actinomycetota; class Actinomycetes; order Kitasatosporales; family Streptomycetaceae; genus Streptomyces; species Streptomyces anatolicus. The sequence continues at coordinate 3,623 of NZ_WMBF01000138.1, forward strand.
CCGCCTTCTCTTTGGCATGATCAGAACCGCCGGGGAGACGGACGGGCCGTCGATACGGGCAAGACGGGCAAGCCCGGCAAGATCGGCAAGCCCGGCAAGATCGGCAAGCCCGGCAAGATCGGCGAGAGAGCACTTCGGGGGTGGTACGCGTGATCCTCACCGTCACGCTGAACGCCGCCCTCGACCTCACCTACCGCGTCACCGCCCTCACCCCGCACACCTCGCACCGCGTCACCGAGGTGACCGAACGCCCCGGCGGCAAGGGCGTGAACGTCGCCCGCGTTCTCGCGGCCCTCGGCCATGAGGTGACCGTCACCGGCTTCGCGGGCGGCGACACGGGCCGCGCCGTGCGCGAGCGGCTGGCGGCCGAGCCGCGCGTCACGGACGCGTTCGCCACCGTCGCGGGCGCCACCCGCCGCACCCTCGCCGTGGTCGACGCGGCCACCGGCGACACCACCCAGCTCAACGAGCCGGGCCCCACCGTCACGCCCGCCGAGTGGGCCGCCTTCCTCGACTCCTACGAGGAGTTGGCGCACCGCGCGGGCACGACGGCGGTCGCGCTCTGCGGCAGCCTGCCGCCCGGGGTGCCCGTGGGCGCGTACGCCCTTCTCATACGTGCCGCGCGCGCCGCCCGCGTGCCGGTCCTGCTCGACACCAGCGGGGAGCCGCTGCGCCGGGGCGTCGCCGCCCGCCCGGACATCGTCAAGCCCAACGCCGACGAACTCGCCGAGCTGACCGGCTCCCACGAGCCCGCGCGGGCCACCCGGGACGCCCGGCGCAGGGGTGCGCACGCCGTGGTCGCCTCGCTGGGCGCCGATGGCCTCCTCGCCCTCACCCCGGACGGGAGCTGGCAGGCGCGGCCCCCGAAGCGCGTGCGCGGCAATCCGACCGGCGCGGGCGACTCGGCGGTGGCGGGGCTGCTCTCCGGGCTCGCCGAGGGCCTGCCGTGGCCGGAGCGGCTGGCCCGCGCGGTGGCCCTGTCGGCGGCGACCGTGGCGGCGCCGGTGGCGGGCGAGTTCGACCCGACGACGTACGACGACCTGTTGGCGCGGGTCGCGGTGACCGAGGCCGTACCCGCCAGCACCTAAGAGCGCAGGCTCTAACGCCCGGCCGAGCCGGATCCGCACCGCACAACGGGGCGCAGCGCCCCGGGAATTGGGGAGCACGTGCCACTCGTCAGCACCGGGGAACTCGTCACGCGGGCGCGCGCGGCGGGCCATGGCGTCGCCGCGTTCAACGTCATCACGCTGGAGCACGCCGAGGCGATCGCGCTGGGCGCCGAGCGCGCCGGGTCCCCGGCGATCCTCCAGATCTCCGAGAACGCGGTGAAGTTCCACGGCGGCAGGCTGGGCCCCGTGGCGGCGGCGACGGCGGCCGTGGCGCGCGCCTCCTCGGCCCCGCTCTCCCTCCACCTGGACCACGTCACGGACGTCGAACTGCTGCGGGCCGCGCATCCGGAGGGCTTCAGCTCCGTCATGTTCGACGCGTCGAAGCTGAGTTACGGCGAGAACGTGAAGGCGACGGCGGAGGCCGTGCGCTGGGGCCACGAGCGGGGCATCTGGGTCGAGGCTGAACTGGGCGAGGTCGGCGGCAAGGAGGGCGAGCCCCCGCTGGACGCGCACGCGCCGGGCGTACGCACCGACCCGGCGGAGGCCGCCGCGTACGTCAGTGACACCGGCGTGGACGCCCTCGCGGTGGCGGTCGGCTCCTCCCACGCGATGACGGAACGCACGGCCACCCTGGACCACGACTTGATCGCCTCCCTGGCGTCGGCCGTCCCCGCCCCCCTGGTCCTGCACGGCTCAAGCGGCGTCCCCGACAACGAGATCCGCCGCGCGATCGCCTCCGGAATGGTGAAGATCAACGTGGGCACGGCCCTCAACTCGGCGTTCACCGGCGAGGTCCGCGCCCATCTCGCGGCGCACGCGAAGGGCGTCGACCCCCGGAAATACCTCGCCCCGGCTCGCGAGGCGATGGCCGGGACGGTGGCGGGCTTCCTGGGGCTGCTGACGTAGTCCCGGGAGCGGTGGAGGGCTAGCCGTGGGTGCCCTCCACGAGCCACATCTGGTCGATGTTCGCCCCGGTCGTCCCGCACAGGTTGCTCTGGTCACAGGTGAGCGTGACGGTGTTGGTGCCCTTGGTGAGCTGGACCACCGCCCAGGTGTTGGTCCAGCCGTTCTCCCAGTCGCCTTCCTTGGCGTGGGCGAAGTTGTCCATGGTCAGCGGCCGGGTCTGCTTCTTGCCGTTGACGAGGATGGTGGCGTTGGAGTCCTTGCCGGGCACGCCGTAGTTCACGCGCAGGCTGTACGAACCGGCCTTCGGGATGCCGTCGACCGTCCACGTGACCTGGGCGCCGACCTTGTCGAAGCCCGCCACGTACACCCCGCCCGCCGCCTTGGCGCCGGGCACCTCGGAGGCGGTCGTCGTGCCGCCCTCCAGCTTCAGGGCCTTCGCGTCCGTCTTGGGCAGCTCGGCCTTCTCGTCGGGCTTCTTCGACGGCTTCTCGCTGGGCTTCACCGTCTCGGCCTGCGTCGGCTTGCCGCCCGCCTCCGGCTCGCCGCCCTTGTCGTCGTCGCGGCCGAAGAGCATGGCGGCGCCGATGCCGATGGCGACGACGGCCACCACCGCGATCGCGGCGATCAGCAGGCCCTTGGTGTTGGGGCCCCGGCCACGGCCTCCGCCCGCCGGTGCGTACTGCGGCGAGGCGACGGGCGCGCCGCCGGGCTGTGCCTCGGGCGCGGTGTAGTGCGGGTTCGGCCGGCCGTAGGGCTGCTGGGCCTGCTGCTGCGGGACCTGCTGGCCGTACTGCTGCGTGGCCTGGGCCTGCCCGTACGAGGGGCGGCGGTCGCCGACCGCTCTCACCTGGTGGTAGGACCGGGGACCCGGGTAGCCGTAGCCGCCGCCACCGCCGGGCGGGGTCGCTCCGGCCGCCTGTCCGTCCTCGTACAGGTAGCCGAACGGATCGTCGTCGCCCTGCGGCGCGCTCGGCGTGTTCTCGCCGTTATTGCCGGGCGTCATTCCCAGGTCACTCCCTCTGATCGCTGACGCGGGGAGCCTACCCGGTCCGAGTGAGCCCAAGAGGTGGCGTTGACCTCATCGAGACCGTCAGCCCGCCCGTCGCTGCTGCTTGGCACGGGAGCGTTTCTCCACGTACATCCGCTGGTCGGCGGAGTGCAGCACTTCGTCGGCCGACATCCCGCAGTGCGCCCAGCCGATGCCGAAACTGGCGCCCACCCGGACCGCCCTGCCGTCCACCCGGATCGGCGGGATGATCGCGTTCCGCAGCCGGACCGCGAGGTCCTGGGCGTCGGCGCGGCCGAGGCCGTCGGCGAGGACGACGAACTCGTCGCCGCCGAGCCGCGCCACCGTGTCCCCGTCCCGTACGCCGCTGGTCAGCCGCCTCGCGACCTCGATGAGGACGGCGTCGCCGGTGTGGTGCCCGAACCTGTCGTTGATCGACTTGAAGCCGTCGAGGTCGCAGAAGAGGACCGCGAGCCCCTTGGTCCCGTCGTCCACCTCCCCCTCCTCGGGGGCGACGGTGTGGACGTGGTGGTCGAAGCCCTCGTCCTGCTGGAGCGAGGCGTTCCCGAAGTCGAAGCCGTGTTCGTAGGCGGCGTCGAGGGAGTCCACCGCGCTGGGTCTGCCCGCGTGCGGTCTGCGGCACAGGCGCGCGCTGAGCCGGGAGCGCAGCTCGGCGGAGTTCGGCAGTCCGGTCAGGGAGTCGTGCGAGGCGCGGTGGGCGAGCTGCAGCTCGCGGCGCTTGCGCTCCTCGATGTCCTCGACGTGCGTGAGCAGGAAGCGGGGCCCGTCGGCGGCGTCGGCGACCACGGAATTGCGCAGCGACACCCATACGTACGTCCCGTCGCGCCGCGCGAGCCGCAGCTCGGCCCGGCCGCCCTCGGCGGATGTGCGCAGGAGCGTGCCGATGTCCTCGGGGTGGACGAGGTCGGAGAAGGAGTAGCGCCGCATGGCGGAGGCGGGGCGGCCGAGCAGGCGGCACAGCGCGTCGTTCGTCCGCAGGATCCGGCCGTGCTGGTCGCCGCCCATCTCGGCGATGGCCATGCCGGAGGGCGCGTACTCGAACGCCTGCCGGAAGGACTCCTCGCTGGCCCGCAGCGCCTGCTGCTCGCGCTCCAGGCGGACCAGGGCGCGCTGCATGTTGGCGCGCAGCCGGGCGTTGCTGATCGCGATGGCGGCCTGGAAGGCGTACATCTGGAGGGCCTCGCGGCCCCAGGCGCCGGGCCTGCGGCCGTTGCGGGGCCGGTCCACGGAGATCACGCCGAGCAGTTCGCCGCCGGCGGCCCCGGTCGCGTACATCGGGGCGAAGAGGCGGTCGGCGGGGTGCCACTCGTCCTCGAAGCGGGGGGCGGGCCCTTCGGTGTACCACTGCGGGACGTCGTCGTCGTCGAGGACCCAGCCCTCGGTGTACGAGATGAAGCGCAGGGCGCCCCACGCCTCACCCATGGCCAGGCGCCGCTCCCAGGCGTCGCGGGAGCCGACGCGGCCGGTGATGAGCGCCTCGGCCGAGGAGTTGCCCGCGAAGGCGGCGACGACGAGGTCGCCGTCCGGGCGCACGAGATTGACGCACGCCAGCTCATAGCCAAGGCCGTTGACGACGCCGTCCGCGACGGTCTGCAGCGTGTCCGCCAGGCTCCGGGCCGTGTTCAGCTCCGCCACCACCTGGTGCAGCTGCCGCAGGGTCGCAAGACGGACGTACGGCTCCGACTCGGTCTCCATGCTTCGTTCTCCCCGAGACCTCGACAGCAACTCCAGGATGCGCAGCGCCCGCAGTGTTTCAGTGCCTCCGGCACTGGTACTTCTGTGCCCTTGTGCCCTCAGTGTCTTATTGCCACCGTCACTGAATCACAGCGAGCTGCCCACTCGGTACACAGGGTCAACAAAATATGGGTCCTGTGACTCAAGTCACAGGTGGGGCGCCGCCGTTGGTCCAGTCCCTTGGCCTAGTCCACCGCATTCCGGGGCACCGCGTGCCACCTTGCGGAGTTCTTTGCCAAGAGCGCGGCCGGACTCCTTGCCCCTGGCTCCCTCGGGCGCCGGTCCTAGGACCGGTCTCGGCCCAGGGCCCGATGTGGCGGCGGGGGCGCGCGGGCTAGCGTCGGCACCGTGGCTCACGTACTGAAGACTCTCCCGGCCCCGCCTTCCCCCCGGCCGCCCTCCTCGGATGGGCATCCTGATGGGGTGAGCAACGACGAGTTCCGCGCGGCGATGTCCCGTCTGGCGGCGGGCGTGGTCCTGGTGACGGCGCGCGAGCCGGGCCTGGACCCGGACGACGCGAACGCTCCGGCGGGCGAGGACGTGGGCATGACGGCCACGGCCTTCCTCTCCGTCTCCCTCGACCCGCCCCTGGTGATGGTGAGCCTGCGCGAGGGCTCCCGGATGGACGACCTGCTCGCCGAGCAGCCGATGTGGGCGGTGTCGGTGCTCTCCGAGAGCCAGCGGCACATCGCGGGCCGCTTCGCGATGAAGGGCCGGATCAGCGACCGCCTGCTCTTCGAGGACATCCCGTACGCCCGGGGCGCGGCGTCCGGTGCCCCGCTGATCGGCGGGGCGCTGTCGACGCTGGAGTGCCGGACCGAGCAGACGGTGACGGCGGGCGACCACACGCTGGTGATCGGCCGCGTACTGACTGCGTCGCTCCCCAGCGCTGAGGGCGGGCCCCTGCTGTACTTCCGGGGCCGCTACCGCCAGCTGGGCTAGTGCCCCGAAGGGGCGCGGGGAACTGCGCGGGCAACCACGGCAAAGCCGCAGACGCCTGTGATCAGCAACGCGGCAGACGCGACCGCGGCCTTTCGTGGGCTGAGCGCGCAGTTCCCCGCGCCCCTGACGGGGCGCTTTAGGCCCAGCCCTGCCCCGAGCGCCCCCGCTTGGTCTCGCTCCGCTGCTTCTTGTTCCGCAGGCGCCGCTCATTGATCCCGCGAGGAACCTTCGTCGCCCGCCGCGGCTTCGGCGGCGGAGCGGTCGCCTCCGCGAGCAGGGCGGCGAGCCGGGTCGCCGCCATCTCCCGGTTGCGCCACTGCGAGCGGTGCTCACTGGCTCGTACGCTGATGACGCCGTCGACGAGCCGGGACCCGAGCCGCTCGAGGGCCCGCCGCTTCCACACCTCGGGCAGCGCCTCCGTGGCCGCGAGGTCGAACCGCAGCTCGACCTGGGAGTCACTGGTGTTGACGTGCTGCCCGCCCGGCCCGGACGACCTGGAGAAACGCCACATCAGCTCCGCCTCGGGCAGGGAGACGGAACCGCGGATGAGATAGGGACCGGACATGCCCCCATGGTCCCGCGCCTGTCGGGCTCACGTCACGCCGTTTTCCCGCGGCAGAGCGCGGTGAAGCGCGGTAAAGAAAGTAAAGCCATGCGGAACCTTCGGGACCTGGGTCGGCGTTGGTACGAGTGAAGGTAGCTTCGTCCCCAGTACGAAGCCCGTACGCACTGGCTCACACGCGGTGCGTCGTAAACGAGGGAAGGGACTCCCAACAATGGCAGTAAGCCTGTCCAAGGGTGGCAACGTCTCGCTTACCAAGGAGGCTCCGGGCCTGACCGCCGTCACCGTGGGGCTCGGCTGGGACGTCCGCACCACCACCGGCACCGACTTCGACCTGGACGCCTCCGCCATCGCGGTGAACACCCAGGGCAAGGTCTTCTCGGACCAGCACTTCGTCTTCTTCAACAACAAGGCGACGCCGGACCAGACCATCGTCCACACCGGTGACAACGTCACGGGCCAGGGCGAAGGCGACGACGAGCAGATCAACGTCAACCTCGAAGGCCTGCCGGCCGACATCGAGAAGATCGTCTTCCCGGTCTCGATCTACGACGCCGAGAACCGCTCGCAGAACTTCGGCCAGGTGCGGAACGCGTTCATCCGCATCATCAACCAGGCCGGTGGCACGGAGCTCGCCCGCTACGACCTCTCCGAGGACGCCGCCACCGAGACCGCCATGGTCTTCGGCGAGCTGTACCGCAACGGCGCGGAGTGGAAGTTCCGCGCGGTCGGCCAGGGCTACGCCTCGGGCCTGGTCGGCATCGCCCAGGACTTCGGCGTGAACGTCTGATCCGACGTCACCAGCTGACGCTGATTTCCCAGAGGGCCCCGGCAACCGTGCCGGGGCCCTCTGGCGTATGCGGACACACAGGCCCACTAGTATGGATCCCGTAATAGTCCGTGGACCTGAAAAGTGGCCCGAACCGGGAGGCAGTCGTGGCCGACGCTCACGTCGCGTGGACCCGTGCCGCGCTGGCCCTGTGTCTCCTCGGCATCCTCGACGGTGAGGAGAAGAGTTACGGCTACGCCCTGCTCGGCCGCCTCGCCGACGCGGGGCTCGAAGGGGTCAAGGCCGCGACGCTCTACCCCGCCCTCGCGCGCCTCGAAGAGGAGAGCGCCGTCGAGATCGAGTGGGGTGCGGGAGAGGGCGGTCCCGGGCGGAAGTACTACCGGATCACCGAGGAGGGGCGGGCGAGGCTGCGGCGTGACCAGGCCGCGTGGGGTGACTTCACCCGGACCGTCGCCTCGCTCCTCGGCAAGGGCAAGGGGGACGACAGTGGGGAACACACCCGGGACGCCCATGACGCAGGGGGCTGACCTCGTCTGGGCGCGCGAGGAGGACCAGGAGTGGGCCGACACCGTCCACGTACGGCTCGTGCTCGACCACGACGCGCCCGCCGGCCTCGCCGACGATGTGCTCGCCGAGGCCCACCAGATCGTGCGCGAGGCGGGGCTGCCCGCCCCGGAGGTCCTCGGCGAGCCCGAGGCGTACGCGCGTACCGTCGCCGCCGAGCGCATCAGTGAGGAGGACCGGGCCAAGGTCGACTCGCACGGCCTGACACCCGGTGAGCGCGTCTGCGCCTCCCTCGGGACGCTCGGGTTCATCGGGTTCTGCCTGTGCGTCATGCACTGGTTCGAGGACGGGTTGTGGGTGAGGGGCAGCTGGGCCTCGGTCGCGGGATACGCCACGGTCGTGGCCGTCGCCTCGCTCGGCACCCTCGCCTTCGTCGCGCGCGCCGCCGGACGGATCCGGGGCATGTGGGGCTTCTTCACGGGGGCCGCCTGCGCGTTCGCGGGCGGGGTCGCCGTCGCCACCACCGCCCCCGGGGAGCGGTTGTTCGAGGTGCCCGTACCGGTGCTGATGGCGGGCTGCGCCGCGTGGACCGTCGCGGCCTACGCGTTCCCGGACGCCACCCTCGACCGCTGGTTCGCACCGCGCCCGCACGCCGACGACGAGCAGTGGCTCGCCCGGCTCGAAGGGCTGCTGCGGGGGCGGCACGCCATGCCGGCCGCCGAGGCGCGCGGCCATGTGCGCGAGGCCCGGCAGCATCTCTTCGGAACGGACCGCGAGCGCGCCGAGGACACCTTCGGCGACGTCGAGGTGTACGCCATGCGGCTCGCCGAAGGACCCCGCAAGCGGCAGCGGATCGCCCGCCACAAGCTGTACCGCGCGGCGGCGGCCGCCGTGGCATTCACCGTCCTCGCCGTCGACGAGATCCTCGAAGCGGGCCACTTCTCGGGCTGGGTCGCCTGCTACGTGGGCGCGGCCGGCGCCTGGATCTGGACCCTGATCGCCGAGTGGCGCGACATCCGCAAGGCCGGCGGGGCCGACAAGGCCGGTTAGCGCGGGGTGCCGGGAGCCCACCACACGCGAGGTTCGGCGGCCCGCCAGAGCCGACTGGGCCGGTTGGCGCGAAGTTCGGCGGCCCACCGGAGCCGACCGCGCCGGTTAGCCTGCCCCGCATGATCCTCGAACCGCTCGTCGCCGTCGACGGCGCGCTGCCCGGTCATCTGCTCACCGAGGTGACCGCGCTGTACGCGGCGAACCGTGACTTCTCCGTGCTCAGCGGGGACTTCCCCGACCCGGACGACATCCGCGTCGAGCAGGTCGCCAAGGCCCTCGCGGACGAGCTGGCGCACCCCGACGCGGAGGTCCTGCTCGCCCGCTCCGAGGGGCGGCTCGTCGCGGTCGCCGTCACCCTGGCCCGCCATCCCGACCCCACCGACCCCGACCCGTGGATCGGTCTGCTCATCGTCGCCGCCGAGCTGCACCGCACCGGTGTCGGGCGGCAGGTGGCGGCCCTGGTCGAGGAGCGGTTCCGGCAGGCGGGGCGGGAGGCGGTGCGCCTCGCGGTCCTGGAGAACAATCCGGGGGCGCTGCGGTTCTGGACCGCGCTCGGCTATCTGGTCATCGGCCACCGCGAGGACCGGGCCCGGCACCGGCCGTGCGCGGTGCTGCGCAAGGCGCTCTAGCGGGGCCGTTCAGGGGTTTTCCGGCTTGCCGTCCCCGTAGAGCCAGTCGCCCCAGATCCCGCGTACCTTCTCGCGCGCCTCGTCGCCGCCCGCGTGCTCCTCGACGTACTCGGTGAAGTCCCTGGTGTCCGCGTTCCTGTGCCGGTACTTCTTCGCCCAGCCCTGCACGATGTCGTAGAACGTGTCGTCGCCGACGGCCCGGCGGATCTTGTGGATGACCATCGCGCCGCGCTCGTAGACCGGGGCCTCCGAGATGTGCGCGGCGTCGGTGGGCTTGGCGGGCGGGAAGGCCCAGATCGCCTCGTTGTCCGCCTTGTCGGCGTAGAGGTCGCCCTCGTACAGCGCGTCGAACGTCTCCTGCGCGCTGTCGCCGCCGTTGTCCTCGGCGTACAGCCACTCCGCGTACGTGGCGAAGCCCTCGTTGAGCCACATGTCCCGCCAGGACTTGGGCGTGACGGAGTCGCCGAACCACTGGTGGGCCAGCTCGTGGACGAGGAGCGAGGTCTCGGGGGCGCCCGGGAAGACCGGCCGGGTCTGCGTCTCCAGCGCGTACCCCGCGTCCTCGGGGCGGTCGACGATCGCGCCGGCCGAGGAGAAGGGGTAGGGGCCGAAGTTGTACTCCGCCCACTCCAGGACGTCGGGGAGCTTCCCGAGGACCTTCTTGCTCGCCTTCGCCTGGGAGGGGTCGACGGCCGTGATGACCGGAAGCCCCGATTCCGTCGTCGAGGACTCCATCTCGTACTTCCCGATGGCGACGGTCGCCAGATAGCTCGCCATGGGTTCGGCGTTGTGCCAGGCGAAGGTGGTGCGGCCGTTCTTCGTCGACTCGCGCGTCAACTCGCCGTTGGAGACGGCCTTCAGGCCCTTGGGGACGGTGACCTCTATGTCGTACGAGGCCTTGTCGCTCGGGTGGTGGTTGCCGGGGAACCACGCCATGGAACCGGTCGGCTGGCCGAGCGCGAGCGCGCCGTCCGCCGTCTTGAGCCAGCCCTCCTCGGAGTCGTCCGCGTCGGTGATGGTCTCCGGGGAGCCGGAGTAGCGGACGCTCGCCACGAAGGTCTCGCCGCGGTCGAGTTCGTCGGCCGGGCGGACCCTCAGCTCGTGGCCCGCGCGCTGGAAGCGGGCCGCCTTGCCCTCGACGGTGATCGCCGAGACGTCGAGGCCCTTGAGGTCGAGGTTGAAGGAGCTGAGGTTCTTGGCGGCGCGGGCGGTGATCTCGGCGGTGCCGGTGAGGTGGCCGTCGCCGGGGTCGTAGCCGAGGGTCAGGCCGTAGTGCGTGACGTCGTAGCCGCCGTTGCCCAGCTTGGGGAAGTACGGGTCGCGCACGCCGTCCGAGCCCGGGGTGCCGTCGACTCCCTCGCCGCCGCACCCGCTGACGGTGAGGGCGAGGGCGGCGGTGGTGAGCAGGGCGAGGGTACGGGGGGCTCGGGTGACGGTGGCGGCCGGGGCGCCGGTGGCGGGTCGGGTGACGGTGGCGGCTCGGGCGGCCGGAGATCGCAGGTCCACGCGGGTGATCTTATGCGGCAATTGTTCGGGCTTGGGGTGCCGGAGCCGTGGCGGGCGGCCTGTCACGGCA
>NZ_WMBF01000860.1:0-1039 GCF_019400875.1 Streptomyces anatolicus
CAGATCACGCCCCGGCCCGCTCCTGCACGTTGGCCCGCACCCACTCCACGATCGAAGTCGTCGTGGCCCCGGGTGTGAAGATCTCCGCGACGCCCTTCTCCTTCAGCGGCGCGATGTCCGCCTCCGGAATGATGCCGCCGCCGAACACCAGGATGTCCTGCGCGTCCCGCTCCTCCAAAAGCTCCAGCACCCGCGCGAACAGCGTGTTGTGCGCCCCGGACAGGATGGAGAGGCCGATCGCGTCGGCGTCCTCCTGGATCGCGGTGTCCACCACCTGCTCGGGCGTCTGGTGCAGCCCGGTGTAGATGACCTCCATACCGGCGTCACGCAAGGCCCGCGCGATCACCTTGGCCCCGCGGTCGTGCCCGTCGAGCCCCGGCTTGGCGACCACTACGCGGATCGGCCCGGCTGCCACACCCATCACTGCCTCCATGTACCGATATCCGTACCGACATCCATCTGTCCAAGCACAGATACCCCGCACCGCACCGGCCGGGGAAGTGAACGAACGTTATCTCCAGCATCGCGCAAGCGGCAGTTTCGCGGTGGAGAGGGAGGGGGAAATCACACGTTGGGACACGTTCGCTGCGCGCCGTCCACAACCTAGGGGCTCACGCTCCGCACCCGGACCAGGCGCGAGGGGAGCCGCAACGAGATCGTTGGACCACCGCGTCGGCAGTCGCACGGCGTGGCGCTCCAGCGGTCGGCGACGCAACGGGGGCAGGGAGCCACCGCACCACGGTGGCGCAGAACGCCGTCGCACAGCCGACTCCTCGCTCACGACTCCCCCTAGGGCACACGGGGGACAGAGCCGTCCTCCCGTGCGCCACTCGGGAGGTCGACGATGCCGCTCACAGGAGCCCGCCCCTTTCGCACGCTCGGCTTTCCGCTGCCGCGACTGCCGAGGCCACCGGGACTCACGGGTCTGCTGGGACTGGCGGGGTTACCGGGGCTGGCAGGGCTCCCGGGACTGGCGGGGCTGGCCAGCCTCCCGGGACTGGCGAGACTGCCAGGTCTGACGATCCTGCCGGGACTAGCG
>NZ_WMBF01000139.1:0-14299 GCF_019400875.1 Streptomyces anatolicus
TACGACGGGGTGCGGGGGAGGGGGATGGGGAGGCGTGGGGCACGGGTTCTCCTCGGTCGGCGGTCAGGCCACGGTGACGACGCGAACCGCACTGTCCTGGGCAGGGGGCGGCTGCTCGGGGCCGTAACCGAGCAGGATCCGGGGGCCATTGCGCTCGACGACGTCGAAGCCGCTGAAGCGCAGGTTGACCAGCATCACCCGGTTCACCTCGGTGGGTACGAACTCCGCCAGCGGCCGCCGCCCGGCAGCCAGTGCGTCACGGACGATGTGGCCGATCAGGGCGGGTCCGACGCCGCGCGACATGACCCTGCAGGAGAGCAGCAGCAACTTCAGCACGCTGTCGGTGCCGGTGAGTTCGCTCAGCGCGAGGCCGATGGTGCCGTACGAGCCGAATCGGTCCTCCAGGCCGGCCACCAGCACCTGGTGTGACGGGGAGGCGGTCAGCTCGCGCAGTTCGGCGATGTCGTAGGTGCGTCCCGTGGTGTTGAGCTGGTGGGTACGGACGGTGAGTTCGTGGGCCCGCTCGAGATCCGTCTCCGTCGCCCGGCGCACGGTCAGGACCAGGCCGAGGGTGGCCAGGAAGTCCTTGGCGAGTCCGGTGTGGGTGTCCTGGGCGTGCTTGCGGCGCAGTTCGCTGCGGTAGAGGTGGCGGCGGCCGCGGCTCTCGTCGGTGACGAACGGGGGCTGGAAAGGGGGCAGTGCGGGCAGGCCCGCCGCCTGCTCGGCGGCGAGGACGCGTACCGCGGGGTGGGCGGCCGCCACCTCGGCGCGTTCCACCGGGTCGTTGTCGATGAATGCCACGGTGTCGATGCCGATGTTGAGGGCCTCGGCGACGCAGCGCACGGCATCGGACTTGGCGCCCCAGCCGATCTCCAGGACCGTGAACAGCTCCTCGATGCCGAGTGCCCGCAGATGCGCGGTCGCGGTGTCGTGGTCGCCGCGGCTGGCGGCGGCGTGCAGGATGCCGCGCTTGTCGAGGGTGTGCAGCGTGTCGAGGACCTCAGGGAAGAGCTGGGGGGCGTCGCCTTCGAGGACGGTGCCGTTCCATACGGTGTCGTCGAGGTCCCAGACCAGGCACTTCACGGTGGCCGCGGGGGCATGGGCGGTTGTCTCGGGCTTCATGGCGGTCCCTTCCCGGATCACTGTGCGCTTGCGTCGGCGGGCGCCTACCGGTACCCGTCGGCGGGCGCCGGCCGGTACCCGTAGCCGCGCAGCAGCCGGTTGCCGATGTGGAGTTCGGATACGGACTGCGAGCCCTCGATGAGCTCCATCACCTTGGCGTCCCGGTAGAAGCGGCCCGCCGTGCTGTCCGGCGCGATTCCCGTGGCACCCAGCACCTGCACGGCCGCCCCGGCGACGAAGGTGGCGGCGCCGGCCGCCGCGTACTTGGCGAGGACGGTCTCCGCCACGGCCGACGGGTCTCCCTCCTGCCGCAGCCGGCCCGCCCGGGCGCAGAGTTCGCGGGCGGCCGTGGCCTGCACCAGGGCGCGGGCGAGTTCGGCGCGTACGAGCTGATGGTCGGCCAGCGGCACACCCCGCTGGAGGCGGTGCACCGCGTGGCCGGCCGCGGCGTGGAGGCAGGCCTCGGCCATCCCGACGCAGCCCCATGCCACGGTGTAGCGCCCGTGGTCCAGGGCCGTGCCCATGACGTGGGTGAGCCCCGTGCCGGGCGGGCCGATCAGGTGATCCCGCGGTACCCGCACCGAGTCGAAGCCGAGATGGGCGATCTCGGCCGCCCGCATGCCCAGCTGGCCCTCGACGGGTTCCCGGCGTACGCCCGTGCGGTCCCCCTCGACCAGTACCGCCGACAGCCGCCCCGCCAGCAGGCCGAGGACGAGAAAGACATCGGCCGCCCCGCCGAAGGTGATCCACATCTTGCGGCCGGTGACGACCAGGTCGTCGCCGGCCTCGGTGATCTCCGTCCGCACGCCGGCCAGGTCGGTGCCGGCCGCCGCCTCCGTCGCGGCGAAACCGGCGAACCGGTCCCCGCGGGCCAGCGGCGGCAGCCACTGTTCGCGCTGGGCCGCGGTGCCCCAGCGCAGCAGCGCGGCGGCGACCATCTCCTGCACGGTGAGCAGTCCGCGCAGCGCGCTGCACACCCCGCCGAGCTCGGCGCAGACCTCGCCCAGCTCGGCCGGTCCCGCGCCCGAGCCGCCGTAGCGCTCGGGCAGGGCGACCCCGAGGAGTCCGGCCTGGGCGACGGCTTCGCGTACCCGCTCGGGGAGGGTGCACAGGCGGTCCCACTCGGCGGCCTCGCTCCTGAGGGCGGCGGCGAGTTCCGCGGCGGCCGGCGGGCCCGCGCGTCCGGGGGCCTGCGTCATGACGTCAGCGCACCCCCTCGGGCCTGGGCGAAGGCGAGGATGTTCGCGGCCGTACGGAAGTTGTCGATGTCGAGGTCCTCGACCTCCACCGTCAGCTGGAAGCGGTGTTCCACGAAGGTGACGAGTTCGAGGGCGAAGAGCGAGTCGGCTAGGCCGGTGGTGAAGTAGTCGTCGTCGGGGCCGACCTCGGTGCCGAGTGCGCGGGCCAGGAAGTCCAGGATGTCCTCGACCGCGGCCTGTGCGGTTTGTGCGGCCGGTGCTCCGGATTCGGTTGCGGGTGGCCTCGTCATGGGTGATCTCTTTCTCACAAGTAGTGGGTTGCGGTGCCGTCCCCGATCTCCACGAGCAGCAGACTCCACGCGGCGACCGGGCTGGCGCTGATCAGGACCGCCCGCTGTCCGTCGCCGAGGACGCCGCGCTCGAGTTCCGTGTGGAGGTTCACCAGGACGTCGTTCGGGCCGAGGTGGCCGTATCGCCGGAGGTTGTCGAAGCAGGTGGTGCTGATCTTGATGCCGAGTGACTCCTCGGTGAACCGGAAGCCGCCCAGCGAGAGGTTGTGGCTGAGGTAGCAGGAGATGTCCGCCGTCGTGAGGCCATTGCGCTCGAGCAGCCGCCGGTGCATCGCGCGCAGCCGGTTGCGGGTCTCCACGGCGAGCTTGAAGGAGTACGTGCGCGGGTCGCGGCACTCCTCGCGCCACTGCGCGGTGGGCCGGTCCCGGTAGTCGACGTGGAAGAGGTCCCAGTACTCGCCATTGGTCTCCTGGACGATGTCGAGGATGCGGACCGGTCCGCTGCGGGAGATCACCGCCGCCGCGCCGCCGTCGCCGCTGACGGTCACCGGGTGCCGGTAGCGCTGCGGGGTCGGCGGCTTGCTGCCGTGTGCCACCAGGACGTGGTCCAGGTCATGGTCGGCCGCGAGCAGTCCGCGGGCGGCGAGCAGCGCCGGGGCGAGCGAGACACAGCCGAGGCCGCCGACGGAGAACGCCAGCGCTCCGTCCGCGCCGAGCAGCGCCTGGAGCCGGGTGGCATGCGACGACATCAACTGCTCAGGGGCGCGGGAGTCGATGAGGATCAGCGCGCCGATCTCGGGCCCGGTCAGCTCCGCTCGGGCCAGGGCCCGGCCGGCGGCCCCGGCGGCGAGGTCCAGCGCGGACAGCGAGTCGTCCGCGCGGACCTCGTCGATGCCGAGCCGGGCGCAGGTCTCGCGTTCGGCCGCGCTGAGCCGGTCGAGGCCCGGCAGCCCGGCGACGGGCAGGGTGCCGTCGGGCTGGTGGACCGCCACCGCTGCGAAGGCTGTCGGCAGTGCCATTCAGCCGTGCCCGTTCTGTGCGGCGGCGAGCTCGGCGAAGGCCTCGACGAGCAGGTCGGCGAAGGCTTCCATCTCGGCCCGGGGGAACGAACCACGGTGCACGATGTTGACCTCGAGCACTCCGCCCATCACATGGGTCTCGACCACGATCGGCACGTAGCTGAGCAGCGAGGTCGGTCGGCCCGGCAGCGTAGACCGGCGCATGCGGACGGCGGCGCCGCCCAGCTTGGCGAGCCCGTTGTTGGCGCTGGCCAGGTGCTCCACAAGCACCTGGGGCTCCGGCAGCGCCCGTAGCTCCGCCACCGCGGGGGTCTCGGGGCTGAGGTGGCGCGCGACGCCGTATCCGATGCCGTCGTTGGGCACCGACCGCAGCGCCGCGGCGGCGGCCGGAAGGATCTCCGCGACACCGGCCCCGGGCGCCACCCGCAGGAAAGCCGGGAACATGTGGGTGAACCAGCCGAGCGACGCGGTGCGGTCGCCGTGCCACAGGGCGTGCGGCGAGGCGCCCATGCCCAGGGTGCTCAGGAAGGCGTCCGGCCGGCCGCGCCACCGGGACCAGGCCACGGCGACCGCGGCCATCGAGGCGGCCTGGCTCGCCTGACCGCTCTCGGTGAGCCGCGCCGCCACCCGGTCCGCCGCGACCTCACGCTGGACGAGTCCGGGCGCCGCGTCCTTCGCCCCGTTCTCGGGTACGGGCTCCGCCGCCCCCTCCGCCGCGCTCAGTATTCCCTTCCAGTACGGCAGTTCGCCGGCCACCTCGTCGGACGTGGCCATGGCGCGCAGCAGATGCGTCCACTCCCGCCAGGCGGTGCGGCGCCCGGCGGTGGGACCGGTTCCGGCCAGGGCGGCGTCGAGGTCCTCCACCAGCGGCACGATGGCCAGGGCGTCGTAGACGAAGTGGTGGATCGCCAGCAGGATCACACCGGGCAGGTCGGCGCCGCGGTCGTAGAACCTCACCCGGAGCACCGGGCCGCGTCGCAGGTCGATGTCCGCAAGCAGTTCGTCGAAGTCGGCCCTCATACGCGCCTGCAGCTGGTCCTCGTCGAGCGGCGGCAGCACCCTCGCGTCGACGACCGGCGTGGTCTCGCGCTCCGCACACTCGATGCGCCAGCCGAGGTCGTTGTGGCGGAAGCGGTAGCGCAGCGGCTCGTGCAGCTCGACGAGGCGCTCGAACGCCGCGCGCACCGTGTCCGCCTGGATGCCCGGGGCCGTCTCCAGCACCGCGGGCGAGACGAAGTCCAGGGCGCCGTCGGGCGCGGTGTTCTGCAGGGCCCGGATCAGCGGCGTCGGCGGGATCGGCTCGCCGGGCACGGGCGCCGTCGCGGCGGTGGCGGCCGCCTCCGGCACGGCAGCGGGCACGGTCCTGGCCGCCGCGGCCTGCTCGCGCAGCGTCGGGTGCTGGAGGACGTCGTGCGGGGTGAGGTGCAGCCCGGCCTTCGCGGCGCGCGCGGCGATGCCCACGCTGAGCAGCGAGTCTCCGCCGATCTTGAAGAAGTTGTCGTCGGGCGTCACTTGGGCGACGCCGAGGAGGTCGGCCCAGATCCCGCCGAGGATCCGCTCGGCCTCGCGTCCCGCCGCGTCGGTGACCGCTCCCGGGACCACGGCCGTGGTCACCGACGTCAGCCCGTCGCTCGTGTGCTGGTCGAACACCGCGCTCTCCTTCATGCTCTTGCGGTCGAGCTTTCCGGTGCTCGTCCGGGGCAGCTGGTCATGGCGTCGTACGCGGCCGGGCCGCATGTGCTCCGGCAGCTCCCTGGCCACCCATGCCGTCAGCTCCGCTTCGTCGGGCGGTGACCCGCCCGCGATGTGGGCCACCAGCAGCGGGGCGCCGGAGGGCTGCCGCTCGGCGACGACGAGGGCCTCGCGCACCCGCGGGTGCCGCATCAGGGTCCGCTCGATCTCGGCGGGCTCCACGCGGTGACCGCGCAGTTGGAGCTGGTCATCGGCGCGCCCCCGGAACTCGAGGGTGCCGTCGGGGCGGACGGCGGCCAGGTCGCCGGTGCGGTACATGCGGGCGCCGGGCTCGTCGGCGAAGGGATCGGCGACATAGCGGACCGCGGTCAGGCCGGGCCCGCCGTGGTAGCCGCGGCCGACGTGCGCGCCACCGAGATGGACCTCGCCGGTCTCCCCCCGCGGAACGGGCCGGCCCCGGGCGTCCAGGAGGTATAGGCGGGTGTTGGGGAGGGGGCGTCCGATGTCCGGGAGGTCGCCGGTACGGGCCGTGGCCTCAGCCACCCGGCCCGCGGTCACGCAGACCGCGCACTCGGTCGGCCCGTAGAGGTTGAGCACGGCGAACGGGGCCTGCCGGGGCGGCCGTACGCGCAGCAGGTCGCCGCCGGTGACCAGCAGGCGCAGAGCGAGGTCCGGGACGTCGGGCAGGTCGGTGAGGACCAGCTCGGCGAGCGGGGTCGGCACGCAGGCCACGGTGACGCGCTGCTCGGCCAGCTCGCCCAGCAGGCTCTCCGGGGTCTGCAGCAGGTCCGATATGAAGCACAGCGTCGCTCCGTGGTACAGGGCCGACATGATTTCGAGCACCGCCATGTCGAAGGCGGGAGACACCGTCTGCGCGAGGCGGTCGGCGGAGTCCAGCCCCGCCTCCTCGCCGAACCAGTGCAGCAGGTTGAGCAGTGCCCGGTGCTCGACCTCGCAGCCCTGCGGGCGCCCGGTCGAGCCCGAGGTGTGCGAGATGTACGCCAGGTTGGCGGCGCCGGCCCGCCGCTGTGAGATGGCGTCCGCGCCCTCGTCCGTGCTCTCGCCGCCGGGGCCGGCGGTGATCGGGACGACCGGGACGCCGTCACCGCCCTCGACCGCGCCGCCCTTGACCGCGACGCCCTTGACCGCCACGCCCTCGACGGCCATGCCCTCACCCACGACCAGCGCGCACGCGCCGACCTCGGCGAGGATGGACCGGATCCGCCGCTCGGGGACCGAAGGGTCGATGGAGGCGAAGGCCCCGCCCGCCTTGTGTACCGCGAGCCAGCCGACCACCAGGTCGGCCCCGCGTGCGGCGACCACCGGGACGGCGCTGTCCGGTCCGACGCCGTGCTCGACGAGCCGGCGCGCCACGCGGTCGGCCCGCGCATCGATGTCCCGGAAGCTGTGGCTGCCGGTGGCGTCAACGACGGCGATCTCGTCCGGGCGCCGCGCGGCATGATCCTGGAAGGCCTCGCTCACCAGGCGCACGTCCGGCCGGTCACGCCGGTCCCCGATGACGAGGGAAGGCCCAGAGGACTCAGAGGATTCGGAGGGCTCAGAGGGCTCACCCTGCCCCTGGAGGAGTTCCGCCAGGGGCACGTCCGGGTTGCTCATGGCGGCCGCGGCGACCTTCAGGAACAGGTCGACGAGGCGGTGCGCGGTGGCCGGCTCGAACAGGTCGACCGCGTACTCCAGATAACCGTCCATCACCCCGCCGTCCTGGTCGTACAGGCCGAAGGTGAGGTCGAACTTGGAGGTTCCCGGGGGGACCCCCGCGATGCCCGAGAGGTCATCCCCGAGGCTGTCGAGGCTCTCGTTGGTGAGGCCCGCCAGTCCGAAGCCGGCCCTTGCCGTGTTCTGGTGGGTGTAGCAGACCGTGAACAACGGGTGCCGTGAGGGATCGCGGTGGCCGCTCGCGGCGACGATCCTCGAGAAGGGGATCTCCTCGTGGTCGAGTACGCCGGCGGCGGTGGCCGCACAGCGAGCCACCAGGTCGCGGAAGCTCAGGCCCGGATCGACCTTCGTACGGAACGGCAGCACATTGTTGAAGTAGCCGATCAGGTTGTGGGTGGCGGGATTGAACCGGCCCGTGGTCGCCGCGCCCACCACCACGTCCCGCCGGCCCGCCCACAGGTGCAGGACCGCGTCGACCACGGCGAGCATGGTGGCGAAGGTCGTCGCGTTCTCGCGCACGCCGAAGGCGCGCAGCCGCCCGGACAGTTCCTCCCCGAGGCCGAACGTCACCGTGTCGCCGCGGAAGGACTGCACCGCCGGACGCGGATGGTCGATCGGCAATTCGGGGGTGTCCAGGCCGTGCAGCTCGTCGTGCCACCACCGCAGGAGGCGCGCGGTGCGCTCCTCGTCCAGCCACTTGCGCTGCCAGGCCGCGAAGTCGGCGAACTGGACGGGCAGGTCGGGCAGCTCGGGTCGCTGACCGGCGCGGCGGGCGTTGTAGCAGGCGGTCAGTTCCCCGAAGAAGACGGCGGGGGTCCAGCCGTCGTAGATGATGTGGTGCCAGGTGTGCAGGATCACGTGGTCCTGCTCACCGACCTTGATCAGCAAGCTGCGGAACAGTGGTCCGCTCGCGAGGTCGAACGGTGCCGTCGCCTCCTCGGTCGTCACCCGTGACAGCTCCGCGCGCCGCTGTTCGTCCGGCAGCGCCGCGAGGTCGAGGAAGGCCAGGTGCGGCTCGGGCAGCGCGTCGAGCGCGTACGGCCTGCCGTCCTCGTCCAGGATGCGGGTGCGCAGGATTTCGTGCCGGCCCACCACGTCACTCAGCGCCGCCCGGTACGCGTCGAGGTCCAGTTCGCCGGTGTAGCGCAGTGGGACCGGGATGTTGTAGAGCGCGGTGCCCGGTGTCAGCCGGTCCAGGTACCACAGCTGCTCCTGGTTGAGCGACAGCGGCAGCCGGCCGGGGCGCGGCACCGGGGTGATCGTCCAGTCGTCCCGCCCCGGTCCTTCGGCCCGCAGGGCGGCTATCCGCGTGGCGAGTTGGCGCAGCGTGGGGTGCTGGTGCAGGTCGTTGAAGGTGAGGCGTACGCCGAAGAGCTCCTGGGCCTGGCGCAGCACCGTGATGCCGGCGATCGATGTGCCGCCGAGGTCGAAGTAGTTCGAGTCCGGGCCGACATCCTCGGCCTTGAGGATGCCCGCCCAGATCCCGGCCAGCCGCCGCTCCGGGTCGCCGCCGGTGCCGTCCCACTCCCGAGCCGCCGTCCGCCCGGCGTCCGCCGCGCCGGCGGGGCTGCCGGGGGAGGGCGGTGGACCGCCCGGCGGACGGCACCAGCAGGAGACCTCGTCGGCGTCGAAGGGGTAGGTCGGCGCCTCGATCCGGCGCCGCCGCGAGCCGGCGTAGTAGCGGCTCCAGTCGAGGTCCGCGCCGAGCGAGTAGAGCTCGGCGAGGGCCGTGAGCACACCCTGCCGCGTGGGGTCCGCGAAGAGGCGTACGACCGGCAGCTCCGGCGCGACCCGAGCGATCTCCCGCGAGAGGGCGCCGTCCGCGGCCAGTTCGACCAGCACCGCGCCCTCGTCGGCGAGGCTGCGGACCGCGCGGCGCAGACCGCCCTCGTCGACCTGGCCGGTGAGCGGTGCCTCCGCGGCCTTGTGCCGGGATTCCTCGGCCCTCGCGGGGTCCTGGATGGTGCGCACCGCGAGGTTGCCGATGCCGTTGCCGACCAGGCGGGCCTCGGTCAGGCCGAAGGAGCGCGCGAGTCGGTACGCCGCGTGCTGCCGGGCGAGCAGCCGGGCGCCGGGTGAGGTGGCATCCGTATCGTCCTCGCACTCCGCTGGACCCTCGGAGCCGGAGCCGGAGCCGGAGCCGGAGCCGGAGCCGGGAGCGGCGAGTTGGGGGAAGGCCGCGCGCAGGCCCGTCCAGGTGTCGTCGCCGAGTTCGGCGTCACCGGAGAGGAGGAAGACCACGGGGGCCCGCGCCGACGGTTCGCGCTCATCGGGGTGCTGGGCGCGCAGCAGCGCGGCCAGCTCCTGGTTGTCGTGCGCGGTCGCGGCCCAGCGGTACGGGTGGTCGTCGCGGCCGCGGTTCAGCACGTGCGCGACATCCGGCAGCCGGTGCCCGGTCCGGTCCAGGAAGTCGGCGACGCGTCGCGCGTAACTCTCCAGGGCCGTGGGTGACTTGGCGGAGAGGGTGACCAGCTCGGCCGCGGGCTCCCGGGCCTCCGGGGAGGGTGCCGCGGCGGGCGGTTCCTCGATGACGGCGTGCACATTGGTGCCGGTCAGGCCGAAGGCGCTCAGCCCTGCCCGGCGGGTGCTGTCCGCCCGGTGCTCCCACGCCGTCGCCGCCACGTCGACCTGGACCGGACCGGTGAAGTCGATCAGCGGGTTGGGCGTCTCGAAGTTGGGGTTGGGGTACCGGGTCCCGTGCCGCAGCCCGGCCAGGACCTTGAAGAGGCCGGCGATGCCCGAGGCGTGGTCGAGGTGTCCGAGGTTGCCCTTGACGCCGCTGATCCCGCACGGGCCGCTCCGGCCCGCCTCGGCGAAGGCCTGCCGCAGCCCCTCGACCTCGATGACGTCGCCGAGTTTGGTGCCCGAGCCGTGGCACTCGACGTAGTCGAGCGAGCCAGGGCCCGCCTGCCGCCAGGCCTCGACGAGCACCGCGGCCTGCGCGCGGGCGCTCGGTGCGCTCATGCCGGCGGCGCGGGAGCCGTTGTGGTTGACGGCCGTGCCGCGCAGCACGCCGTGAATGTGGTCGCCGTCGGCGAGCGCGTCGCCCAGCCGCTTGAGGACGACGAGTCCGCCGCCCTCGCCGCCGGTGGTGCCGTCCGCGCCGGCGTCGAACGGGCGGCACACCCCGCCCTGGGACTCCAGGCCGACAACGGGCCTGTGGTCACGCCCGGGTATCAGGACCGGATAGAGGTTCAGTCCGCCGGCGACGGCCAGGTCCGCCTGGCCGCCCTGTAATTGCCCCACGGCGACCGCGAGCGCGGTGAGGCTGCCGCTGCACGCGGTGTCCAGGACCAGATTGGGGCCGTCGAAGTCGAAGAGGTAGGCGATGCGCG
Source organism: Streptomyces anatolicus (assembly GCF_019400875.1). NCBI lineage: Bacteria > Bacillati > Actinomycetota > Actinomycetes > Kitasatosporales > Streptomycetaceae > Streptomyces > Streptomyces anatolicus. The sequence goes on from NZ_WMBF01000139.1 coordinate 10,335, forward strand.
CGGCCACCGCGGAGGGGTGCCCGCCGAGGATCTGCTGCGGGTCGTCGTCGGTGTACAGGGTGGCGTACTGGGGTTCCGGCGCGCTGAGGACGACGGAGGTGCGCGAGCCCTTCAGAGCCCCCGGCGCGTAGCCGGCGTTCTCGATGGCCCGGTGCGCGAGCTGGGCCGCCATGCGCTGGTGCGGGTCCATCAACTCCGCTTCGCGCCGGGAGAGTCCGAAGAACCGGTGGTCGAAGAGGTCGATCCGGTTCAGATAGCCCATCGCCAGGTAATCGGCGGCGGTGGGCGCCCCTGCGTAGTGGACCCGCTCCTTGTCCGGTGCCCGTACGCTGACGCGGCCGTCGAGCAGGTTCCGGTGGAGCGCGTCCAGATCGTCGGCGTCCGGCAGCGCCACGGCCACGCCGGTGATCGCCACGGCGTCCCGGGTCGGTTGCGTCACAGTTCGTACCCCAATCTGTCTGTGGTTCCGCGGGCCGTGCGGTCCTCCAGGAGGCGGGCCATCGCCTCGACCGTGTTGTGTTCGAACAGGGCCGACAACGGCGTCTCTTTCAGGCCCAGTTCGGCCAGCCGGTTGCTCAGCGTGAGGAAGGACAGGGAGGTCCCGCCGACCTCGAAGAACTTCTCGTGCACGCCGATCTCGTCCAGGCCCAGCAGCTCCGCCCAGACCGCGGCGACCGCGCGTTCGGTGGCCGTGCGCGGCAGGACTCGGGCGGCCCCACTCCCCTCGGAGCGCCGGGGGGCCGGCAGGGCGTGCCGGTCCACCTTGCCGTTCCCGGTGAGCGGCAGGGCGTCGAGCTCCACGAACTCGGACGGCACCATGTACTCCGGCAGCCGCCGCGCCAGATGCCTGCGCAGCTCCTCGACACGGCCGACGGCCTCACCGGGGACACCCGGCCCGGCGGCCGGAGCGGCCGGAACCACGTACGCCACCAGCTGCGCACCCCCCGGACCCTGCCACGCGGCCACTGCCGCCCCGGCCACTCTCGGGTGGGCCACTAGGGCCGCCTCCACCTCGCCGGGCTCGACGCGGAAGCCGCGGATCTGCACCTGGTCGTCGGCGCGTGCCTTGTACACAAGCTCGCCCTCCTTCGTCCACGCCACCACGTCCCCCGTCCGGTACATGCGCTCGCCGGTGCCCGCGAAGGGACAGGCCACGAACCGTTCGGCCGTCACCCCCGGCCGGTACACATAGCCCCGTGCCAGTCCCGAACCCGCGAGATACAGCTCGCCGTCCACACCCGGCGGAACCGGCCGCAGCCGGTCGTCCAGCACGTAGGCGCGGGTGTTGTCCAGCGGCCGCCCTATCGGGAACACCGCACCGACCCGGCCGGCGTCGATGATCCCGTTGGTGACGGCGAACACCGTCGTCTCCGTGGGCCCGTAGCCGTTGACGACCGTGACGCCGGGACAGGCCCGCAGCACCCGCGCCACCGGCTCCGCGGGCACCAGCTCACCGCCGACCAGCACCTCCGTCATGCCGGCGAAGCTCTCCGGCCGCTCGTGGGCGAGCACTCCGAAGAGCCCGGAGGACATGAACGCCGCGGTCACCCGCCGCTCGGCCAGCACCCCGGCAAGGGCGGCGACATCCAGCTGTCCGGCCGGTGCCACCACGACCGTGCCGCCGTTCAGCAGCGGCACCCACAGCTCGTAGCACGAGGCGTCGAAGGCCGGCGCCGAATGCATCAGCACCCGGTCGTGGCCGCCGCCACGCCAGCGCCGGTCCGCCGCGAGATCCACCAGGGCGCGGTGGCTCACCCCCGCGCCCTTGGGCAGTCCGGTCGTCCCGGAGGTGTAGATGACATACGCCAACCGGTCCGGGCAGCCCGCGTCGGGACAGGCGTCGCCCGACTGTGCGGCGACGGCGCTGGCGGTGCCGGGGTCGTCGAGCACGATGCGGGGGCAGGCGCCCGCAGGCAGCCCGGCGGCCACCTCCGACGTGGTGACGAGCAGCGCGGCCCGCGCGTCGCGGAGCATGAAGGCCAGGCGCTCCGGCGGGTGGTCGTGAGCCAGCGGCACGTAGGCGCCGCCGGCCATGAGGACGGCGAGTACCGCCACCACGTACTGGGGCGAGCGGGGCACGGCCACCGCCACCGCCGACTCGGCTGCCACGCCGCGCCGCACCAGTTCGCGCGCCAGCCGGCTGGCGCGCGCGTTCAGCTCCCGGTAGGTCAGCGACTCCGCGCCGCTGACCACCGCGACCGCGTCCGGCTCGGCCGCTGCCTGCCGGGCGAAGAGCGCGGGCACCGTCGCGTCCGGTGTGGGCACGGCCGTGTCGTTGATCTCGTGCAGGAGCCGGTGCCGTTCAGCGGGCGTCAGGGCGTCCATGGCGTCGCGCGGCGTCTGCGGCCTGTCCGTCAGCTCCGTGACGAGGTGCACGAACCGGTCCGCGAGGTCCTGCGCCGTGCTCGGCTCGAACAGGTCGGTGGCGTACTCGACGAGCCCCCGCGCTCCGTCCCCGTCACCGTCCTCGAAGTGGAAGAGCAGATCGAACTTCGCGGTGCCGGTCGTGACCGCTTCCGGGACCGCCCGCAGACCGGGCAGCTCGAGCCGGCCCGCACCGGTCTGCCAGGAGAACGCCACCTGGAACAGCGGGTGGTAGGCGGCGGACCGTTCGGGGTTCAGCGCCTCCACGAGCCGATCGAAGGGCACGTCCTGGTGGTCGTACGCGCCGACGGCCTTCTCCCGCACCTGCCGCACCACGGACGCGAACGTCGGGTTGCCCGCCAGGGAGACCCGCAGCACCCACGTGTTGGCGAAGAAGCCCACCAGATCCGCGAGCGCGTCATCCGTGCGCCCGGCGATGGGTACGCCGATGGCCAGGTCGTCGCCACCGCCCCGCAGCTGCAGCAGGACGGCGAGCGCGGCCTGCAGGACCATCGGCACCGTCGCGCCCTGGGCCCGCGCCACCTCCTCGACGGCGGCGAGCACGTCGGGGCCGATGGTGAAGGCGACCGTGTCACCCCGGTGGCCGGCCACCGGCGGGCGCGGCCGGTCCAGCGGCAGCCGCGACAGCTGCGGCATCCCTTCGAGCTCGCCGCGCCAGTAGGCGAGTTGAGCCGCGAGCACGCTGTCCGGGTCGTCCTCGTCGCCGAGCAGTTCCCGCTGCCACAGCGCGTAGTCCGCATACTGCACCGGCAGGTCGTCCCACTGCGCCACCCCGCCCCGCAGCCGGGCCTCGTAGGCGGCCTTCAGGTCCCGGCCCAGTGGCCCCATCGACTCGCCGTCCGCGGCGATGTGGTGCAGCAACAGCACCAGTACGTGCTCCTGCGGCCCGCACCGCAGCACACGCGCCCGCACCGGAATCTCCACGGCGAGGTCGAAGGGACGGCCGATCTCCTGGGCGACCGCGGCGGACACCGCCTGAGGCGCCACCTCCCGCACCGGCGTCTCAAGGGCGACCTCGTGTGCGGGCAGCACCACCTGTACGGCGACACCCCCGTCGTCCGCCGGGTACACGGTCCGCAGGCTCTCGTGCCGCAGCACCACATCCCGCAGCGCGGACCACAGCGCGTCCGTGTCGAGGGGGCCGCTCAGGCGCACCACGAACGGCAGGTGATAGGCCGGCAGCGGCTCGATCGCGTCGAGGTACTTCAGCCGGCGCTGTGCGAACGACAGCGGCACCTGCTCGGGCCGCTCCTTCGCCCGCCGCAGCGCGGGGCGCGAGGACCGGGCGCCCGCATCCACCCGCTCCGCGAGCCGCGCCACCGTCGGGGCCTCGAAGACCACCTGGATCGGCAGTTCCACCCCGAGGGCCGCCCGTATCCGGTTCACCAGCCGCGTGACCAGCAGCGAATGCCCGCCCAGGTCGAAGAAGTTGTCGTCGATCCCGGCCTTCTCGACACCGAGCACCTCCGCGAACAGCGCGCACAGGGCCTCCTCCCGCGGCGTGCGCGGCGCCCGGTGGGGGGCGCAGGCGACGAGCCCGGGGGCGGGGAGCGCCCGGTGGTCGAGCTTGCCGTTGGGTG
>NZ_WMBF01000013.1:0-36789 GCF_019400875.1 Streptomyces anatolicus
AGCCGGACGTCCCCGTCCCACCAGGCGGAACACGCTCGACTCCGCGCGGGCGCTGCTGGCAGGGTCGGGGAATGAACGACAGTGTCACGCTCCACGGTGAGTACGAGATCTCGGCCGACCCCGCCCGCATCGACGCGGCCCGCGTCCACGAATGGCTGTCCACGGACGCCTACTGGGCCCTCGGCCGGTCCCGCGCCAAGCAGGACGCGGCGATCGCGGGGTCACTGAACTTCGGTGCGTACGAAGGGGGTTCGGGGGAGCAGGTCGCGTACGCCCGCGTGGTGACCGACCGGTCGACCTTCGCCTGGCTCTGCGATGTGTACGTCACCCCGGCCGCGCGCGGCACGGGCCTTGGCACCGCGCTCGTCGACGCGGTCCGCGCGCACCTGGAGCCGTTCGGCCTGCGCCGCGTGCTGCTCGCCACGGCCGACGCGCACGGGGTCTACGAGAAGGTGGGCTTCAGGGCCATGGAGACCCCGGAGAAGTGGATGGTGCTGGGCGAGCAGTGACGCGCGTCCGTACATAGTCCGTGACGAGCAGCAGGTCCTTGGCGGGGCCGCGCACCCGCCACCGGGTCCGCCAGTGGTCCGCGTCGTCCACCTCGAACTCGCCGCGGTAGAGATCCGCCGAGCAGGGGTGGTCCGTGGTGTGGTGCCCGGAGCGCAGGTCGAGGTCGTGGAAGAAGCGGCCGTCGGCGAACTCCACGCGGGCCGTGCCCGGCGTGTTGCCGGGCAGGAACCGCAGGGTGCGCTCGGCGGGGCGCGCGGTGCCGCGCCAGGTGAAGACGCCGGACTCCTGGTGGAGGAGCCCGCCCTCGTCGGGGGCGGGCAGCGGCGAGAAGAGCGTCGTACCGGAGAAGTGGCCCTCGGACCCGTCGGCGAGGTCGCGGACCGCGCGGGTCACGCGCCACTCGCCCGCGAGATGGGCCAGGGCCTCCGGCACGGGGTGAGGGAAGGGCATACCAGCAGGCTACGTGGACCGGCGGCCTGCCTTTCCCCGGTGACCAACCCCTACGCGTCCCGGGCGGGCGGCCCTTACTTGTCCCGGGCGGTCGGCCCCTACTTGTCCACCACCGACATGCTGCCCTCGTCGTAGCGCGTGCCCGCCACCCGGTCCGCGGGCGCCGCCGCGTCGATCGCCGCGAGGTCGTCGGCGGACAGCTCGATCGTGGCGGCGGCGACGTTCTCCGCCAGGTACTTCTCGCGGCGCGTGCCGGGGATCGGTACGACGTCGTCGCCGCGGTGCTGAACCCAGGCGAGCGCGAGCTGCCCGGCGGTGACGCCCTTGTCGGCGGCGAGCGCGTTCAGGGCGTCCACGATGGTCAGGTTCCGCTCCAGGTTGCCGTCGGCGAAACGGGGCTGGGTGCGCCGCAGATCGTTCTCGGAGAGCGCGTCGAGCGAGGTGTAGCGGCCGGTGAGGAAGCCGCGCCCGAGCGGCGAGAACGGCACGAGGCCGATGCCGAGTTCCCGGCAGACCGGCGCGATCTCCGTCTCCAGGTCCCTGGTCCACAGCGACCACTCGCTCTGCAGCGCGGCGATCGGATGCACGGCGTGCGCCCGGCGGATCGTGCGCGCGCCCGCCTCGGAGAGCCCGAGGTGGCGCACCTTGCCCGCCGCGACCAGCTCGGCCATCGCGCCCACGGTCTCCTCGATCGGTACGGTCTTGTCGACCCGGTGCACGTAGTACAGGTCGATGTGGTCGACGCCGAGCCGCCGCAGGGAGGCGTCGCATGCCTCGCGTACGTAGGCGGCGTCGCCCCGGATGTGCAGGGGCTCGCCGAGGGCGTTGGCGAAGCCGACCTTGGTGGCGACGACGGCCTGTTCGCGGCGCGGGCCCGCGAGGGCGCGGCCTATCAGCTCCTCGTTGTGGCCGGTGCCGTAGAAGTCGGAGGTGTCGAGCAGGGTGACACCGAGGTCGAGGGCGCGGTGGATCGTCGCGATCGACTGGGTGTCGTCCGACGCGCCGTAGGCCTGGCTCATCCCCATGCATCCGAGTCCCTGCGCGGAGACCGTCAGCGCGCCGAGCCGGCGGGTGGGAAGGCTGGTCATGGTGGTACCTCCTGGCTGGTGCTCCGTGGTCGTTCCTGACCTTAGGAGTTGGAGCGGACTCCAGGGCAAGACGGCGGAGCGGCGGCGTCTGTACGGGGGTTTTCCCCAGGGAGCTTCGGCCCACTGGCCCGATGGTCCGCCCGCGCCCGGGTTCCTAGCGTGGTGATCGCTCGCCCCGGCAGCCCGGCCGGAGCGACCGCCGCCGAAGCCAAGGAGCACGCACGATGCGCGTCGTGTCAGCAGTCACCGCGGGCCTGGGCCTTGCCGGTCTCCTCACCAGCGGCGGCGTGGCCGCGCCCGCGCCCGCCGAGGTGCCCAAATCACGGTCGTCGGCGCTCAGTTGGGGCCGCTGCCCCGCCGGCCAGAAGGAGCTGAACGAGGCGGGCGCGCGGTGTGCGAAGGTGACCGTGCCGCTCGACTACGCCGACCCCGGCGGCCGTACGATCCGGCTCACGATCTCCCGCGTCGAGGCGCAGTCTCCCGAGCGGCGGGGCATCCTGCTCTCCAACCCGGGCGGCCCGGGCGGCACCGGACTCGCCCACACCCTCGCGCTGCGCCCGGCGTTGAAGGAGGCGGCCGACCAGTACGACCTCATCGGCTTCGACCCCCGCTTCCTCGGCGAAAGCACCCCGATCACCTGCGGCACGGCTCCGCGCCCGGCCCCGGCCGGGCCGACGACCACCCCGCGCGCCGACTTCGAGGCGTCGGTGCGCGCCGCCCGCGACACCGCGCGCCGGTGCCGGGAGCACGGCGACAACGCCGAGTTGCTGCCCCGCGCCTCGACCCGCAACGTCGCCCGTGACATGGACGCCATCCGCGCCGCGCTCGGCGAGCGGAAGCTCTCGTACTACGGCGTCTCGTACGGCGCCGACCTGGGCGCCGTCTACACCCAGCTGTTCCCGCGCCGTGCCGACCGCGTCGTCCTGGACTCCTCGACCGACCCGGCGGCCACGCAGTACGAGCTGTTCCAGCGGTCGGGCGCGCCCGCGGAGGCGGCGCTCGACGGTGAAGTGCGTGCGGACGTGCGCGAGTTGCTGCGGCGGGCCGAACGCCGCCCCCTCGCCGTCAAGGGGCAGCGGCTCAACGCCCCGCTCCTGCGGATGATCTTCAAGCAGCTCGTCCAGCACGAGGAGTACGACCCTCAACTGGCCGCTGTGGTCGCCGACTTGAAGAAGGCCGCGACGGGTGAGGAGATCGAACCGGGCCCCGCGCTCGCCGGACTGCTCGAACTGCTCTCCTCGCCCGAGCTGGAGAGCGGCATGGTCGGCGGTGCGCTCTTCATGTGCGGCGACGGGGGGTGGCCCGCGGGCGGCTGGCCGAAGAACCCGGAGACGTACTGGAAGAACATGCGGCGCAGCCGCGCCACGCAGCCGGTCTTCGGCCCCTACGTCAACGGCATGATCGCGCCGTGCGCGTTCTGGGGCGCCGAGCCCCGCGAGCCCGGCACGGAGATCGGCAACGACGTGCCCGCCCTGCTGCTCCAGGCCCGCCACGACAACAACGTCCCCTACGAAGGCGCCCTCGCCCTGCACCGCAGGCTCACCGGATCGCGTCTCCTGACGGCGGAGATCCGCGCGCACGGCGTCTATGGACGCGGGAACGACGGCCTCACCCCGGTGCCGTGCGCCGACCGGGCCGTCAATACGTATCTGAGCGAGGGGAAGCTGCCCGCGGCGGACCTGACGTGCGGCGGGACGTCGACGTCGTGAGGGGGGCCGCCGGTTGCCGGGGCGGTCCGGGCGTGGGGTTCCGGTGGCCCCGGTCCCGGGGCCTTCGTGGCAGCCTCGTCGCCGTTGCTGCGCCCAGGGCCGCCACCGCCGCCAGCGCCGTCAGGGTCGGGCCCATCGCCGTGAGGAACGCGCCGTCGGTCCACTGCTCCGCCTCGCCCGGCGGGTGCGCGGCGAAGGTCGCCATCAGCGTGGTCGCCACCGCGATGCCCAGCGTCGGGCCCACGTTCATCGCCGTCTGCTGGAGACCTCCCGCCACGCCGGCGTCCGCCACCGGGGCATGCCGTACGACGACCGCCGTCGCCGCCACCATCACCGTGCCGAAACCGGCGCCGACCAGCAGGAACCCGCCGCCGACCGCCACCGGCCCCGATGCCTGGTCCAGGCGGGACAGGGCGAGTACGCCGAGAGTGAGCACCGCCATCGCGGCCGTGATCGTCCGCCGGGGCCCGTGCCTGCGCAGCAGTACCGCCGCGTACGGCGCGCACACCACCATCATCAGCGCGAGCGGCAGCGCCCTCAGCGCGCTCCGCAGCGGGTCGAGCGCCAGTACCTCTTGCAGGAAGTACGTCCCTACGAAGAGCGCCCCGAACATCGCCGCGGACGCCGCCACGAGGATGCCGAGCGCGGGGCCCACCGCGGGCGACGCGACCAGCCGGAGCGGCACCAGCGGGCTCGCGGCACGCCGCTCATGCCGCACGAACGCGGCCGCCGAGGCCGCCGCCGCGCCGAATCCCAGCGCGGTCACCCCCGACAAGCCGGACCCCGCCACGCCGACCAGCGCGTGCACGAGGCAGGCCAGCGCCACCGCGAGCAGCCCGGCACCGGGCAGATCGAGCCCGGGCGCGGGCCCCTCCCGGGGCGGCGCGGGGACGCGGACCACCAGTGCCAGCACGCCGATCAGCAGCGCGGGCACGACGCTCAGGAAGAACACCGAGCGCCAGCCGAAGTGCGTCGCGAGCGCCCCGCCGAGCACCGGCCCGGCCGCCGCCGCGAGGCCTATCGCGCTGGTCCGCAGGGCGATCGGCATCCCGAGCCTGTCCGGCGGGAACGCGGCCCGCAGCATCCCGAGCGTGGCGGGCTGCAACAGCGCGCCGAACACGCCCTGGGCGACGCGCAGCGCGATCACCCATCCGACGCCGGACGCGAGACCGATGCCCGCCGAGGCGAGCGCGAAGCCGAGCGTTCCGACCGCGAAGAGCCGCCGGTGCCCGTACCGGTCGCCGAGCCGCCCCGAGAAGACCAGCAGGCTCGCCACGGCGATCAGATAGCCGGTGCTCGTCCACTGCACCTGCGCGAAGGAGGCGTCCAGATCGCGCTGGAGAGCGGGCTGCACGATGGTCAGTACGGTGCCGTCCAGGGCGACGACCATGGCGCCGAGGACGCTGCACGCGAGGGTGAGACTCCGCTGCAGCCTGGGCCCGGCTCTCATGCGGCTCCCGCCCCCAGATGCGCCACCAGCGCCGCGTCGAGCAGCGGCTCCACGTCCTCGGCCCCGGTCGCGAGCCGCAGGCTGCCCCACCCCCAAAGCTGCGCGATCCCCTGGAGATTCGCCCACAGCGCGCCCGCGGCGACCCGCGCCTCCGCGCCTTCGGCGACCCGCGCCTCCGCGCCCGCGGCCACCTGTGTCTTCGCCCCCGCGGCAACGGCCTCCCGGCGGGCCTCCGCCACCAGATCCACCAGCACCTCGAAGAGCGGCAGGCTCGTCTCCCGCAGGCCGAGCGCGCCGCTCTCCAGCAGGTCGTGGCGGAACATCAGCTCGAACATGCCGCGGTGAGCCGCCGCGAAGCCGAGGTAGGCGCGGCTCAGCGCCTTCAGCCGCGTACGGGCGTCACCGTCCGCGGCCGCCTTCTCCACCTCCGCCGCAAGCTCCGCGAAGCCCCGCCGCGCGATCGCCGACAGGAGGGCGACATGCGTGGGGAAGTAGCGCCGGGGCGCACCGTGCGAGACCCCCGCCCTGCGGGCGATCTCCCGCAGGGTCAGCGCCTGCACCCCCTCCGCCGCCAGAAGTCCGACGCCGACGTCCACAAGCCGGGCCCGCAGCCCCGCCTCCTGCTCGCCCGAAGGCACGCGCTCACTCATAGACACTGTCTACTACACCTCGTAGACAGTGTCTACCCAGATCGGAGGGTCCAGGGCCCTGTCCTTCAGGGGGGAGGTACGAGGTATCTTGATGTCGAGAAATGTTGCAGACGCGGAGCGGAGCACCCGGTGACTGACTCGACCATCATCTACACCCACACTGACGAGGCCCCGGCCCTGGCGACCCATTCCTTCTTGCCGGTCGTCCAGGCCTACGCCTCGACCGCGGGCGTCAGCGTGGAGACCCGTGACATCTCGCTCGCGGGCCGCATCATCGCGAGCTTCCCCGAGCGTCTCGAGGAGGGCCAGCGCATCAACGACGCCCTCGCCGAGCTGGGCGAGCTCGCCAAGACGCCCGGGGCGAACATCATCAAGCTGCCCAACATCTCGGCCTCGATCCCGCAGCTGAAGGCCGCGATCGCCGAGCTGCAGGGCCAGGGCTACGCGCTCCCCGACTACCCGGACGACCCGAAGACCGACGAGGAGCGCGACATCCGCGCCCGCTACGACAAGGTCAAGGGCAGCGCCGTCAACCCGGTCCTGCGCGAGGGCAACTCCGACCGCCGCGCCCCCGCGTCGGTCAAGAACTACGCCAAGGCCCACCCGCACCGCATGGGCGCCTGGACGGCCGACTCGAAGACGAACGTCGCCACCATGGGCGAGAACGACTTCCGCTCCACCGAGAAGTCCGCGGTGATCACCGAGGCCGGTTCGCTGCGCATCGAGCTCGTCGGTGACGACGGCTCCACCACCGTCCTGCGCGAGTCCGTACCGGTCCTCGCGGACGAGGTCGTCGACGCCTCCGTCATGCGCGTCGCCGCGCTGCGCGAGTTCCTCAAGGAGCAGGTCGCCCGCGCCAAGGCCGAGGGCGTCCTCTTCTCCGTGCACCTCAAGGCCACGATGATGAAGGTCTCCGACCCGATCGTCTTCGGCCACGTGGTCCGCGCCTTCTTCCCGAAGACCTTCGCCGCGCACGGCGAGACGCTGGCCGCCGCCGGTCTGACCCCGAACGACGGTCTGGGCGGCATCTTCAAGGGCCTGGACTCGCTCCCCGAGGGCGAGAAGATCAAGGCGTCCTTCGAGGCCGAGCTGGCCGAGGGCCCGGAGCTTGCCATGGTCGACTCCGACAAGGGCATCTCGAACCTGCACGTGCCGAGCGACGTCATCGTCGACGCCTCCATGCCGGCCATGATCCGCACCTCCGGCCACATGTGGGGCCCGGACGGCGAGGAGCACGACACCCTGGCCGTCCTCCCGGACAGCAGCTACGCGGGTATCTACCAGGTCGTCATCGACGACTGCCGTGCCAACGGCGCCTTCGACCCGTCGACCATGGGCTCCGTCCCGAACGTCGGCCTGATGGCGCAGAAGGCCGAGGAGTACGGCAGCCACGACAAGACGTTCGAGGTCCCGACCACGGGCACCGTCCGCGTCGTCGACGCCGCCGGCAACATCGTGCTCGAGCAGACCGTCGCCGCCGGTGACATCTTCCGCATGTGCCAGACCAAGGACGCGCCGATCCAGGACTGGGTCAAGCTCGCCGTCACCCGCGCCCGCGCGACCGGCAGCCCGGCCGTGTTCTGGCTCGACGACACCCGCGCCCACGACGCCGTCCTCATCGGCAAGGTCGAGCGGTACCTCGCCGACCACGAGACCGAGGGCCTGGACATCCGGATCATGGCGCCGGCCGAGGCCACCGCGTTCTCCCTGGAGCGCATCCGCCGCGGCGAGGACACCATCTCCGTCACCGGCAACGTCCTGCGCGACTACCTCACCGACCTCTTCCCGATCCTGGAGCTGGGCACCAGCGCCAAGATGCTCTCGGTCGTCCCGCTGATGAACGGCGGCGGCCTCTTCGAGACGGGCGCCGGCGGCTCCGCTCCCAAGCACGTCCAGCAGCTGGTCAAGGAGAACTACCTGCGCTGGGACAGCCTGGGCGAGTTCCTGGCCCTCGCGGTGAGCTTCGAGCACCTCGCCACCACCACGGGCAACGCGCGCGCCCAGATCCTCGCCGACACCCTGGACCGCGCGACGGCCTCCTTCCTGGAGAACGACAAGTCGCCGAGCCGCCGCCTCGGTGGCATCGACAACCGCGGCAGCCACTTCTACCTCGCCCTGTACTGGGCCCAGGAGCTGGCCAAGCAGACCGAGGACACGCAGCTGGCGGAGGCGTTCGCGGCTCTGGCCAAGACGCTCTCCGAGCAGGAGCGGACCATCGTCGACGAGCTGATCGCCGTCCAGGGCTCCCCGGTCGACATCGGCGGCTACTACCAGCCGGACGCGGCCAAGGCCTCCGCGGTCATGCGGCCGTCCGCGACGCTCAACCAGGCGCTCGCGATCCTGGGCTGACGCCCGGCACGCAGCCATGAAAGGGGCCTCCCGCCACAGTGGCGGGAGGCCCCTCTCGCGTACGTCGCTCTTGCTTACGGCCGGATTGCTTACGGACGGCGGCGGGGCTTCCCGCGCTTGGCGGCCGGCTTGGCGCCCTTCGCCTGCCGGGCGGGCGCCCCGCGGCGGCCCTTGTCGCCAGCCTTGGCCCCTGTCCTGTTCCCGTTTCCGGCGGGCTTGGCCTTGGCCGGGGCCTTGTCCTTCGGCGGGGTCTGCGTACGGCCCCGCGAGCTGTTGACCGTACGGCCGCGGACGATCCCGATGAAGTCCTCCACCAGGTCCGTCGTCGCGGCCTCCGGCCAGGCGAGGGCCACGCGCGACTCGGGGGCGTCGGTGACGGTGCGGTAGGTGAGGTCCTTGCGGTGGTGCAGACGGGCCAGGGACTGCGGGACGACGAGCACGCCCACGCCCGCGGCGACCAGCTCGATGGCGTCGGCCGTCGTTTCGGGGCGCTCGGCGGCCGGCACCCCGGGCCGCCGCTCCCACTCCAGCGTCTCGTCGAGCGGGTGGAACACGATCTCGTCCGCGAGATCCTCCGGCGACACCTCGTCGACCGCCGCCACGACGTGGTCCTTGGGGACCACGACGACGGTCGTCTCGGCGTAGAGGGGGATCGCGCTGAGGTCCGTGCGGTCGATCGGCAGACGCACGAATCCGGCGTCGGCGCCGCCCGCCCGCAGCACGCCGGGTGCCTCGGCGGGGGAGACCTGGAGGAGAGTCAAGGGGACGTCGGGCAGCCGCTCGTTCCAGATACGCACCCACTTGGTGGGCGTCACCCCCGGGACGTAGGCGAGCCGGAACGAAGGGGTTACTTCCGAGCCTGTCACCTCGCCAGGCTACCGGTCGTGGTCGGAAGTAGCGCACATGCTCGATACCCTTGACACCATGACGTCGCACCAGACCACCCAGACCATGAAGCCCGCGACCGCGGCGAAGAAGCTGGGTGTGTACCTCCAGGCCACCCCCGCAGAGTTCCAGGAGGGTGTCGTCACGCGCAGTGAGCTGAACGCGCTCCAGGCCGATCCCCCCGAGTGGCTCCAGGAGCTGCGCCGCACGGGCCCGCACCCCCGCCCGGTCGTCGCCGCCAAGCTCGGCGTCTCCATCGCGGGCCTCGCCCGCGGCGGGGTCACGGAGCCGCTGACCACCGAGCAGATCGACGCGCTGAAGGACGAGATGCCCTCCTGGCTGCGTCAGGAGCGCGCCACGCAGGCCGAGGTCCGCAAGGAAGCGGTGCGGATCAAGGAGAAGCAGGCGGAGGACGCCCAGAAGCGCGCGGCCCGCGCCGACGAGGACGCCCGCTCCTGACGACGGCCTGGCCGTAGCCGTCCCGGCCGTGACGGCCCAGCCGTAGTCGCCCCGGCCGTGACGGCCCAGCCGTAGCCGCCCCGGCCCTCACCCGCTCGACCGCAGGCTCAGCACCAGGTCGCGCGGCAGGCCGTGGGTGTCGTGCAGATAGCGGAAGTCCTCCTCGTCCAGCGGACCCTGGAAGCGCGGCCGGGCCAGCACCTGCCGGCCGCGCTCGAGGAGCCGCCCGAACCGGCGCTCCTCGTCGAGCAGCACCCGGCGCACCTCGCCCGGATCGGTGTCCTGCCGGAAGCGGTCCAGGGTGTGCCGGATCAGCTCGTCCGGGAGATCCCCGAGCCCACGTGAGGGATCGTCCCGCCAGAGCACGGTGAGCACCCGCCGCACCAGGCGCCGCAGCACATAGCCGCGCCCGCCGACGGCCGGACGCACCCCGTCGCCGATCACCACCACGGCCGAGCGCAGATGGTCGCAGACCAGCCGCAGCGACGGCTCGTCCACCGGCCACAGCTCCGGCACGAGCCGGCGCCAGGGCTCGAAGACATCGCACTCGAACACCGAGGTCCGGCCCTGGAGCAGCGAGGCGAGCCGCTCAAGGCCGAGACCGGTGTCGACATTGCGCTGGGCAAGCGGCACGAGTGAACCGTCGGCGAGCCGGCGGTGGCGCATCATCACGTGGTTCCACACCTCCACCCAGCGCTCGTCGCGTGTGGGCGTCGACTCCGGCGGGCCTTCGCCGGTCCACAGGAAGATCTCCGAGTCGGGCCCGCACGGGCCCGGCGATCCGCTGGGCCACCAGTTGTCCTCGGCGGTCAGCTCGACCGGCACCCCGCGTTCCTGCCACAGCTCCAGGGAGGCGGTGTCGGGCCCGGTCAGCTCGTCGCCGCCGAAGGCCGTGGCGTGCAGCAGCCCCGGATCGACGCCGAACCCCTCGGTGAGCAGCCCGTACCCCCAGTCGAGACTCAGCGGCCCCTCGTAGTCGCCGAGCGACCAGGTGCCGAGCATCTCGAAGACGGTCAGATGGGTGGGGTCACCGACCTCCTCCAGATCCGTCGTGCGCAGACAGCGCTGTACGTTGACCAGCCGTCGGCCCAGCGGGTGCGGGCGCCCCTCCAGGTAGGGGATGAGTGGATGCATGCCCGAGGTGGTGAAGAGCACCGGGTCACCGGGCGGCGGCAGCAGCGTCGAGCCGGTGATCCGGCGGTGCCCGCGGTCCTCGTAGTACTCGACGAACGTACGGACGATCTGTTCGGTGTCCATGGCAGTGGCTCCTTGGCGTCGCAGCGGGAAGGGCGCCGGGCGACGGCCCGCGGAAAACACCGGAACCGGGACGGAAGGACCACGGAACCACCGGCGGGCCGTTTCCGGTCGCCGGTGGGGGACGAGAAGTACGTCAGGCGGCGGCAACCGGCGAGCTGGTCGCTCGCGCGGTCGCGGGGTGGCTTCGGCCGGTGACGTTCATAGGGCCGAAGGTAACGCGCCCTGGGCCCTCGGGGCACATGGTTTATCGGCACCCGCTCCTTGCCTGCTCGTTGCATAAAAGTGCAGCTCTGCGTATAGTCATGCCATCCAAGAGGAGGGTTCCATGGCGGTACGCGCAGCAGTGGCAGGGGCGAGTGGGTATGCGGGCGGCGAGTTGCTGCGTCTGCTGCTCGCCCACCCCGAGGTGGAGATCGGCGCCCTGACCGGGAACGCGAACGCGGGGCAGCGCCTGGGCGCGCTCCAGCCGCATCTGCTTCCGCTCGCCGGGCGCGTCCTCGAGCCCACCACCGCCGAGGTCCTCGCGGGCCACGACGTCGTCTTCCTCGCGCTGCCCCACGGGCAGTCCGCCGCCGTCGCCGAGCAGCTCGGCCCCGATGTCCTCGTCGTGGACATGGGCGCGGACTTCCGGCTGCGGGACGCGGGGGAGTGGGAGAAGTTCTACGGCGGCCCGCACGCCGGGACCTGGCCCTACGGCCTGCCCGAACTGCCGGGCGCCCGCGCCGCGTTGGCGGGCGCCAGGCGCATCGCCGTACCCGGCTGCTATCCGACCGCCGTCTCGCTCGCGCTCTTTCCCGCGTACGGGGCCGACCTCGTCGAGCCCGATGCCGTGATCGTCGCCGCGTCCGGCACCTCCGGCGCGGGCAAGGCCGCCAAGCCGCACCTCCTCGGCTCCGAGGTCATGGGGAGCATGTCCCCGTACGGAGTGGGGGGCCTGCACCGCCACACCCCCGAGATGATCCAGAACCTGAGCGCCGCCGCCGGCACGCCCGTCTCCGTCTCCTTCACGCCGACGCTGGCCCCCATGCCCCGCGGCATCCTCGCCACGTGCAGCGCGAAGGCGAAGCCGGGCGTCACCCCCGAGACCGTGCGGGCCGCCTATGAGAAGGCCTTCGCCGACGAGCCGTTCGTCCACCTGCTCCCCGAGGGGCAGTGGCCCGCGACCGCCGCCGTGTACGGCTCGAACGCCGTACTCGTCCAGGTCGCGTACGACGAGGCGGCGGGCCGCGTGATCGTGATCAGCGCCATCGACAACCTCACCAAGGGCACCGCGGGCGGCGCCCTGCAGAGCATGAACATCGCCCTCGGCCTCGACGAGGCCACCGGGCTCTCAACGATCGGAGTCGCGCCGTGAGTGTGACGGCAGCCAAGGGATTCACGGCCGCGGGCATCGCCGCCGGGATCAAGGAGAACGGCAACCCGGACCTGGCCCTCGTGGTCAACACCGGACCCCGCCTCGCCGCCGCGGGCGTGTTCACCTCCAACCGTGTCAAGGCCGCCCCCGTCCTCTGGTCGGAGCAGGTGCTCAAGGGCGGACTCGTCTCCGCCGTCGTCCTCAACTCCGGTGGCGCCAACGCCTGTACGGGCCCCAAGGGCTTCCAGGACACCCACGCCACCGCCGAGAAGGTGGCCGAGGTGCTCTCCCTCAACGCGGGCGAGGTCGCCGTCGCCTCGACCGGTCTTATCGGCATCACCCTGCCGATGGAGAAGCTGCTGCCCGGCGTCGAGAAGGCCGCCGGTGAACTCTCCGCGCACGGCGGCGAGAAGGCCGCCATCGCCATCAAGACCACCGACAGCGTCCACAAGACGTCCGTCGTCACCAAGGACGGCTGGACCGTCGGCGGCATGGCCAAGGGCGCGGGCATGCTCGCCCCCGGCCTCGCCACCATGCTCGTCGTGCTCACCACCGACGCCGACGTCGAGGCCGACGTCCTGGACAAGGCGCTGCGGGATGCCACCCGGCTCACCTTCGACCGGGTCGACTCCGACGGCTGCATGTCCACCAACGACACCGTGCTGCTGCTCGCCTCCGGCGCGGCCGAGGTCACCCCGGAGTACGCGGAGTTCGCCGAGGCCGTCCGCGAGGTCTGCGACGACCTCGGGCGCCAGCTCATCGGCGACGCCGAGGGCGCGAGCAAGGACATCAAGGTCGAGGTCGTGAACGCGGCGAGCGAGGCCGACGCCGTCGAGGTCGGCCGGTCCATCGCCCGCAACAACCTCCTCAAGTGCGCCCTGCACGGCGAGGACCCCAACTGGGGCCGGGTGCTCTCCGCGATCGGCACCACGTCCGCCGCCTTCGACCCGGACCGCCTCAACGTCGCCATCAACGGCGTCTGGGTCTGCAAGAACGGCTCCGTCGGCGAGGACCGCGACCTCGTCGACATGCGCTACCGGGAGATCGTCATCACCGCCGACCTGGCCGCGGGCGACGAGACCGCGACCATCTGGACCAACGACCTCACCGCCGACTACGTCCACGAGAACAGCGCGTACAGCTCATGAGCCAGCCCACCGCGCGCAAACACACCGCGCTGCCCAAGGCCCAGATCCTCATCGAGGCGCTGCCCTGGCTGACCCGCCACCGCGGCAAGACCGTCGTCATCAAGTTCGGCGGCAACGCCATGGTCGACGACGAGCTGAAGGCCGCCTTCGCCCAGGACGTCGTCTTCCTGCACCACGCGGGCCTCAAGCCCGTCGTCGTGCACGGCGGCGGCCCGCAGATCAGCAGGGCCCTCGACCGGCACGGCATCGTCAGCGAGTTCAAGGCGGGCCTGCGCGTCACCACCGAGGACGCCATGGACGTCGTACGCATGGTGCTCGCCGGGCAGGTGCAGCGCGAACTGGTCGGGCTGCTCAACCGGCACGGCCCGCTCGCCGTCGGCCTCACCGGCGAGGACGCGCACACCATCACCGCCACCAAGCACCAGCCCCGCATCGAGGGCGAACTGGTCGACATCGGCCGGGTCGGCGAGATCACCGCGATCGACACGGGCGCCATCACGGCGCTGCTCGCCGACGGCCGTATCCCGGTCGTCTCCTCGATCGCCCGTTCCCAGGACGATCACCATGTCTACAACGTCAATGCTGATACGGCGGCTGCGGCACTCGCTGCGGCGCTTGGTGCCGAGACCCTGATGGTCCTGACCGACGTCGAGGGCCTGTACGAGGACTGGCCCCACTCCGACGAGGTCATCAGCAGGCTCACCGCGACAGAGCTGGAGAAGCTCCTGCCCGAGCTGGCCAGCGGCATGGTCCCCAAGATGGAGGGCTGTCTGCACGCCGTACGCAACGGAGTGGAGACCGCCCGCGTCATCGACGGCCGCGTCCAGCACTCGATCCTGCTGGAGATCTTCACCGACGAAGGCATCGGCACGATGGTCGTCCCCGACGGCCACAGCACCGGCAACGCCCACAGCACCGGCAACGCCCACAGCACCGGCACCGAGACCGAGGGGGAGTCATGAGCAACCAGGAGCTGACCACGCGCTGGCAGGGCGCGCTCATGGACAACTACGGCACGCCCCGGCTGCCCCTCGTGCGCGGCGAGGGCGCCAGGCTGTGGGACGCCGACGGCAAGGAGTACGTCGACTTCGTCGGCGGCATCGCGGTCAACGCGCTCGGCCACGCCCATCCGGCGATCGTCGAGGCGGTGAGCGCCCAGATCGCCTCGCTCGGCCACGTCTCGAACCTCTTCGTCGCCGAGCCGCCCGTCGCGCTCGCCGAACGGCTGCTCCAGCTCTTCGGCCGCGAAGGCCGCGTGTACTTCTGCAACTCCGGCGCCGAGGCCAACGAGGGTGCCTTCAAGATCGGCAGGCTGACCGGCCGCCCGCACATGGTCGCCACCGACGGCGGCTTCCACGGCCGGACCATGGGGGCGCTCGCCCTCACCGGCCAGCCCGCCAAGCAGCATCCGTTCCTGCCGCTGCCCGGCGAGGTCACCCACGTCCCCTACGGCGATGTGGAGGCCCTGCGCGCGGCCGTCACCACCGACACCGCCTTCGTGATCATCGAGCCGATCCAGGGTGAGAACGGCGTCGTCGTGCCGCCCGCGGGCTACCTCAGGGCGGCCAGGGAGATCACCCGCGCCACCGGCACCCTCCTCGTCCTCGACGAGGTGCAGACCGGAATCGGCCGCACCGGGCACTGGTTCGAACACCTCGCGCACGACGGCGTCGAGCCGGACATCGTCACACTCGCGAAGGGTCTCGGCGGCGGTCTGCCGCTCGGCGCGACCGTCGCGTTCGGCGCGGCGGCCGAGCTGTTCAAGCCCGGTCACCACGGCACGACGTTCGGCGGCAACCCCGTGGCGTGCGCCGCCGGGCTCGCCGTCGTCGAGACCATCGCCGCCGAGGGACTGCTGGAGAACACCAAGCGGGCGGGCGAGAAGCTGCGCGACGGAATCGAGTCACTGGGACACCCGCTCGTGGACCATGTCAGGGGCTCGGGCCTGCTGCTGGGTATCGTGCTCACCGAGCCGCTCGCGCCGCGGGCGCAGCAGACGGCTCAGGACGCCGGCTTCCTGGTGAACGTGCCCGCCCCCGATGTCGTACGGCTGATGCCACCGCTGAACGTGCGCGACGACGAGGTGGACGCGTTCCTCCGGGCGCTTTCCGGCATCCTGGACGAGGCTGCCAAGGCCGCCGAGGCCGACAAGGCTGCCAAGACCAAGTAGGGCCGCCAGGGCCGACGGGGACGGACGATCCGGAGAATGAGACGACGATGAGCCAGGCGCAAGGCAACGAGCACGGCGACCACGCGGGTCCCGCCGTGCCGCAGACCCGCACCGCACGCCACCGCCGGATCGTGGACATCCTCAACCGGCAGCCGGTGCGCTCCCAGAGCCAGCTGGCGAAGCTGCTCGCCGACGACGGCCTGACCGTCACTCAGGCGACGCTCTCCCGCGACCTGGACGAGCTGAACGCGGTCAAGATCCGCAACGCCGAGGGCGACCTCATCTACGCGGTGCCGAGCGAGGGCGGTTTCCGCACGCCGCGCGCGCCGCTGGGGGAGTCGGCCAAGGAGGAGCGGATGCGGCGCCTCTCCGCGGAGCTGCTGATCTCCGCGGAGGCCTCGGCCAACCTCGTCGTGCTCCGTACGCCGCCGGGCGCGGCCCAGTTCCTCGCCTCGGCCATCGACCAGGCCGAACTGCACGACGTCCTCGGGACGATCGCGGGCGACGACACGCTGATGCTTATCAGCAGGGAGCCGGCTGGGGGGCAGGCGCTGGCGGACCATCTGCTGCGGCTGGCCTCGAACGAGCACTGAATCGCTGGCCGCGCCGGGGGTGCCGTCGGTCACCGGCTTCGCCGAGTTCGTCCTCAATCGCCGGACGGGCTTGGCTTCCGTCCGTCCGGGGACTTTCGGGAGCGCGCCATCCAGGCCGCCACCAGCGCCCCCGACACGTTGTGCCAGACGGAGAAGACCGCCGAGGGCAGCGCCGCGAGCGGGCTGAAGTGTGCCGTGGCCAGGGACGCCGCGAGGCCGGAGTTCTGCATGCCGACCTCGAAGGCCATCGCGCGCGAGGCCGGCGGTCCGAGGCGGGCCAGCTTGCCCGCGCCGTAACCGAGCGCGAGGCCCAGGCCGTTGTGGAGGAACACCGCGAGGAACACCAGCGCCGCGGCCGACTTGATGGCCGCGGCGCTGCCCGCGACGACGATCGCCACGATCGCTGCGACGGTCAGCGCGGACAGCCACGGCAGGGCGCCGAGCACCCGGTCGACGTACCGCCCGAAGAGGAGTCGCACGACCAGCCCGGCGATGACCGGAAGCAGCACGGTCTTGAGGATGTCCGTGACCATCGAGCCCGCGTCCACCGGCAGGTACTCGCCCGCGAGGAGCAGCGTCAGCGGCGGGGTGACCAGCGGGGCGAGGACGGTCGAGACGGTGGCGACGGAGACGGAGAGCGCCACGTCGCCGCGGGCCAGATAGGTCACGACATTGGACGCGGTACCGCTCGGCGCGCAGCCCACCAGGATCACGCCGGCCGCCAACTGCGGTGACAGGCCGAGCGCGTGGGCGATCACCCAGCCGAGTCCCGGCATGATGACGTAATGGGCGACGAGCCCGAGCGCGACGGCCCACGGCCGTCTGACCACGCCCTGGAAGTCGAGCGGGGTCATCGTCAGCCCCATGCAGAACATCACCACGCCCAGCAGGTACGGGACGCTCACCCCCCACCCCTCGAAGGCGCCCGGCGCGACGAGGCCCAGGGCACCCGCCGCCAGGACGAGGAGCGGGAAGACGGTGACGGCACGGCGCGCGGCCTTGTCGGCGCCGCTCCCGGAGTCGGCATCGCTCCCGGAGTCGGCGGGGCTGGGGATCGTCTGTTCGGGTTGCACGGCGCGATGCAACGCCCCGGCCACGCGCGCGTGCAACCCCGTCTCGGTATGTGGTCGCTACACGGACAACGGGCTCAGTAGCTCAGTGGCTCAGTACCGGATGAGGGCCGTCGGCCCCGACGCCGTGCCGATCGCGATGTGCGGCCGCCGCTCCGGCCTCGCCCACCGCAGGACCGCCCGCATCGCCTCCTCGGGCACCGAGACGCACCCGGCCGTCGCGCCGGGCCCGTCGACGTGCAGGAAGATCCCGGCGCCCCGGCCGCGCACCGGCCGGGCGTAGTTGAAGTCGATCACCATCGCATGCGTGTACTGCGGGTCGTAGGTGATGAGGTGCTCGGCCTCGGAGGCCCGGCAGTCCGCGGCGCGCGGCTCGGACCAGCGGTTGTAGGAGCGCGACGCGTTGTCCTGGCACCACCAGGACTCCTCCGTCACGCGGCGGTAGGGGTACGCGGTGCCGTCGGGCCCCGGCGCGATCCCGAAGGCGTACGGCAGCCCGTACAGGCCCGTGGGTGTCGTGTCCGTCCCCTGGCGGCGCGCGGCGCCCTCCGCCAGCCCCTTCGCGCCGAACCTGGCGGGCGCGGACCCGGCCTCCACCCACCGTCCGCCGCGCCGGTCCCACCAGGTGAGCGTGCCGGTGGTGGAGCCGGTGCGGCGCGCCTCGGCGGTGATGAGCTGGCTGCCGCCGCCCGTGTCGGCCATCCGCTCCGGCAGCGGTGGGCCCGGCTCGGGCGCCGCGCCGAGCGTGCAGGCGGCGGCGAACAGGACGGCACAGGCGAGGGCGACGGCTCGTGGGCGCATGGCTCAGACGCTAGTGGGCGGCAACGGCAGCGGCAGCCCGGGAAGGCCGTCGATGCTCCGCGCGATGTGCTCCTTCTTGGTGAAGTAGGCGCTCAGCGAGGCGTCGTCCTCGCGGGCGAAGCGCTTGCTGTGCAGGTCGCGGTCTTCGTCGTACGTCATGAAGGGCACCGCGTACCCACAGGAGTCCCGGACGAGGTCGGCCGTCACGACGACGATGGCGCGCAGGCCGTGCGGTGTGGGGTCGATGCCGGGGAAGTGGCCGAGCAGGTCCTTGAAGCGGGGGTCGTCGCGGAAGACGGGTTCGCCGCGGCCGTGTATCCGCACGATGTTGGGCGGCCCCTGGAAGGCGCACCACATGAGCGTGATGCGGCCGTTCTCGCGCAGGTGCGCGATGGTCTCGGCGGTGCTGCCCGCGAAGTCCAGGTAGGCGACGGTCAGTTCGTCGAGGATCGCGAAGGAGCCCTTGAGGCCCTTGGGGGAGAGATTGATCGTGCCGTCCCCGGAGAGGGGTGCGGTCGCCGTGAAGAACATCGGCTGTTCCTCGATGAAGGTGCGGAGCCTGCCGTCGATGCGTGCGTGAGTCTTTCCCATGCCTAAGGATTATTCTCCAATATCCTTCGACTGTCTAAGGAGTTGGGGATATCGACTTGACCAATCCGGCGGATCCCGGCCCGCCGGGGTTTCGATTGACGAAGCATGCAGTGTTCTGCATACTCATGCATAACACCCGACAGTCCTGAGGAGCACGTGCAGTGAGCAGCAACAACGGCGGTGACGTCCGGCTCTGGGGCGGACGGTTCGCCGACGGGCCCGCCGAGGCCCTGGCCAAGTTGTCCGCGTCGGTCCACTTCGACTGGCGTCTCGCGCCGTACGACATCGCCGGTTCCCGCGCCCACGCGCGCGTGCTCCACACGGCCGGACTGCTCACCGAGGACGAGCTGGCCCGCATGCTGGGCGGGCTCGATCAGCTCGAAGCCGATGTCGCCGACGGCTCGTTCGTCGGCACCATCGCCGACGAGGACGTCCACACCGCGCTGGAGCGGGGCCTCCTGGAGCGGCTGGGCCCCGACCTCGGCGGCAAGCTGCGGGCCGGCCGCTCGCGCAACGACCAGGTCGCGACGCTCTTCCGGATGTACCTGCGCGACCACGCGCGGATCATCGCCGGTCTGCTCGCCGACCTCCAGGGCGCGCTCGTCGGCCTCGCCGAGGCGCACCCGGACGTCGCCATGCCGGGGCGTACGCACCTCCAGCACGCCCAGCCGGTCCTCTTCGCCCACCACGTCCTCGCGCACGTCCAGTCCCTCTCCCGGGACGCGGAGCGGCTGCGGCAGTGGGACGCGCGTACGGCCGTGTCACCCTACGGCTCGGGCGCGCTCGCCGGTTCGTCGCTCGGCCTCGACCCGGAGGCGGTCGCCGAGGACCTTGGCTTCGAGCACGGCAGCGTGGGCAACTCCATCGACGGCACGGCCTCCCGTGACTTCGTCGCGGAGTTCGCCTTCATCACCGCGATGATCGGGGTGAACCTCTCCCGGATCGCCGAGGAGATCATCATCTGGAACACGAAGGAGTTCTCCTTCGTCACCCTCCACGACGCCTTCTCGACCGGCTCGTCGATCATGCCGCAGAAGAAGAACCCGGACATCGCCGAGCTGGCGCGCGGCAAGTCGGGCCGCCTGATCGGCAATCTGACGGGGCTGATGGCGACCCTCAAGGCCCTGCCGCTGGCGTACAACCGCGACCTCCAGGAGGACAAGGAGCCGGTCTTCGACTCCTGCGACCAGCTGGAGGTCCTGCTGCCCGCCTTCACCGGCATGATGGCGACGCTCACCGTCAACCGCGCGCGCATGGAGGAGCTGGCCCCGGCCGGCTTCTCGCTCGCCACCGACATCGCGGAGTGGCTGGTCAAGCAGGGCGTGCCGTTCCGGGTGGCGCACGAGGTCGCCGGAGAGTGCGTCAAGGAGTGCGAGACGCGGGGCATCGAGCTTGAGCAGCTCACCGACGAGCAGTTCGCCAAGATCTCCGAGCACCTGACCCCCGAGGTCCGCACGGTCCTGAACGTGCCGGGCGCCCTCGCCTCGCGCGACGGCCGCGGCGGCACCGCCCCCTCGGCCGTCGCCGTCCAGCTCGCCGAGGTCAAGGCGGACCTGACGGCGCAGCAGGAGTGGGCGGCGGCGCGGGAGTGACGTAGGGGCGTCGCGGGTTACGTTGACGGCGGGGCGCCGCGGGTTACGTTGACGGGGAGATCCCGTACGACGACAGGGAGATCCCCTGCGACGACGGGGAGATCCCCTACGACCAGGAGCCCGCGATGCCCTTCGCCCGCCTTGCCGCAGCCACCACCCCGACCGCGCACCTGGGGCTCGGTCTCGCCGCCGTGGGCAGGCCCGGCTACATCACCCTGGGCCGCGAGGCCGACCTGCCGCCCTCGCGCAGCGTCGAGGCCCTTCGTGCGCGTACGTTCGAACTCCTCGACGCCGCGTACGCCTCGGGCGTCCGCTATGTCGACGTGGCGCGCTCCTACGGCCGCTCCGAGGAGTTCCTTGCCGACTGGCTGCGCGCCACGCCCGACGCCCGCGATGTCGTCGTCGGCAGCAAGTGGGGCTATACGTACACGGCCGACTGGCGCACCGACGCCGAAGGCCCGCACGAGGTCAAGGACCACAGCGTCGCCGCCTACGACCGGCAGCGCGCGGAGAGCGCCGAACTGCTCGGCGACCGGCTCGACCTCTACCAGATCCACTCCGTCACGCCCGAGAGCCCCGCGCTCACCGACAAGGAACTCCACGCCCGCCTCGCCGAGCTGGCGGCGCAGGGCGTCACCGTCGGGCTCTCGGTGAGCGGCCCCGAGCAGGCGGCCGCGATCCGCGCCGCCCTCGCCGTCACCGTCGACGGGGGCCCCCTCTTCCGTACCGTCCAGGCGACCTACAACCTCCTGGAGACCTCGGCGGGCCCCGCCCTCGCCGAGGCGCACGACGCGGGGCTGACCGTGCTCGTCAAGGAGGGCATGGCCAACGGCCGCCTCGCCGCCCCGCACGCGCCCGCCGCGCTGCGCGAGGTCGCCGAGGAGACGGGCCTCGGCTGCGACGCGGTGGCGCTCGCCGCGCCGCTGTGCGAGCCGTGGGCGGGCGTGGTCCTGTCCGGAGCCGCAACCTCGGTCCAGCTGGTCTCCAACCTGCACGCCACCGCGGTCGACCTCGACGCGAGCCACCTTGAACGCCTCGCCGGGCTCGTGGAGGAGCCCCGGGAGTACTGGGGGCGGCGCGGGGAGCTGCCCTGGCACTGAGCGGCGACCACCCGGCCGGATCGAGGGACGGCTACCGTGCGGCTTCGCCGGCGACCATACGGAGACCTCGGGCCGTGTCCAGGTACTCGCGGACCCGGTGGACCAGCCCGTCCCGGAGCTCGACGACGAAGCAGAAGTCGTTGCTGTAACGGTTGCCGCTGGCGAGCGTCGCCGTCATGGCCGCCTCCACGGCCACCCGTTCACCGTCGACGTGGACGCCGCGGAAGGTGAGGGCGACGTCACGCGCGTACAGGCGGGGAAAGTCCTCGGCGAAGAAGCGCACGACGGCCTCTCTGCCCACCATGTGGTGGGTCGTCCCGAGCGCGACGGCAGTGGGGTTTCCCGGAGGCGAGAGCCATTCGGCGTCCTCGGTGAGGACGGCGGAGATCCGGTCCGGGTCGTTGCTGGCGAAGGCCTGGAAGGCGTCCTGGATGATGCGGTGGCTCATGGACACACTGTCGCCCTCGGCGCTTGCCGACGTATTGGACGGATGTTCCCCTCGGTGGCTCGGGGCGTGCGCGCCCTAATGAGACGAAGCCGTCTCAAAAGGGTTAGGCTCGTCTCATGTCAGTCGATCGCGACCAGGTCCTGCGCAGCGCCGCGGCCCTGCTCACCCGTAAGGCCACCTCCACCATGGACGAGGTCGCCCGCGCCGCGGGCATCAGCCGGGCCACCCTGCACCGCCACTTCGCGGGCCGCGACGCCCTCGTACGCGCCCTGGAGGAGCTGGGGCTCCAGGAGTGCGAGGCCGTCCTCGACCGGTCGGAGCTGGGGGCGGGCAGCGCCCAGGACGCCCTGCGGCGCCTCGTGAAGGAGATCGAGCCGCACGCCGGTCTCCTCGCGTTCCTCTACACCGAGAACCAGCTCTTCGAGGGGGACACGCAGCACGAGGGCTGGGCCCGCATCGACGCCCGCCTTGCCGCGCTCTTCCGGCGCGGCCAGGAGAGCGGGGAGTTCCGCATCGACCTGACACCCGCCTGGCTCACCGAGGCGCTGTACGGCCTCATCGGCTCCGGCGCCTGGGCGGTACAGGACGGCCGGGTGGCCGCCAAGGACTTCTCGTACATGATCGCCGAGCTGCTGATCGGCGGCGCGCGTCGGAGAGTGGACTCATGACAAGCACCCACCGGCAGACCGCCGAGGCGCACGTGGAGCGCGGCCCCGGCCGCTGGCTCGCGCTGGCCGTGCTCGTCCTCGCCGTGCTCCTCGTCGCCGTCGACGCGACCGTGCTCGGCCTGGCGACGCCGTACATCAGCGAGGACCTCAAACCGTCCGGCACCCAGCTGCTGTGGATCGGCGACGTCTACTCCTTCGTCATCGCCGGTCTGCTCGTCTCCATGGGCAGCCTCGGCGACCGCATCGGCCGCAAGAAACTGCTGCTCACCGGCGCCGTCGCCTTCGGTGCGGTCTCGGTCCTCAACTCCTACGCCACGAGCCCCGAGCTGATGATCCTGGCCCGCGCGCTGCTCGGTGTCGCGGGCGCGACCCTGATGCCGTCCACGCTGGCGCTGATCCGGAACATCTTCCACGACCCGCGCGAGCGCAGCCTCGCGGTCGGCATCTGGGGAGCCATGGCGTCCGCGGGCGCGGCCGTCGGGCCGGTCGTCGGCGGCTTCTTGCTCGAACACTTCTGGTGGGGCTCGGTCTTCCTCATCAACCTGCCGGTGATGGCCGTCCTCGTCGTCGTCGGCATCAAGCTGCTGCCCGAGTCGAAGAACCCCGCGCCCGGCCCCTGGGACCTGGTCAGCGTCGTGCTCTCGCTCATCGGCATGATCGCCGTCGTGTACGCCATCAAGGAGGCGGCCGCGCACGGGCTGCGCTGGGACGCCGTGCTCGCCGCGGTCGTCGGCGCGGCGGCGCTCACCTGGTTCGTACGCCGCCAGCTCACGCTCCCCGCGCCGCTCCTGGACATGCGGCTCTTCCGCAACCGAGGCTTCTCCGGGGCGGTCCTCGCCGACCTGCTGACCGTGCTCGGCCTCTCCGGCCTGGTCTTCTTCCTCTCCCAGTTCCTGCAACTCGTGCAGGGCAGGCGGCCCTTCGAGGCGGGCCTCGCCGAACTGCCCGCCGCCGTCGGCGCGGTGGGGGCCGGCCTGATCGCGGGCATGGTCGCGCGGCGCTTCTCGGTCCGGGTCGTGGTCGCGGGCGGCCTCGCGGCGGTGGGCCTCTCGCTCGCCGCGCTCACCGGCCTGAGCCAGCACACCGGTTACCCGCTGCTCGGCGCCTCGCTCCTGGTCGTCGGCATCGGCGCGGGCTTCTCGTTCACGGTGACCGCCGACGTCATCCTCTCCAGCGTCCCCAAGGAACAGGCCGGCGCGGCCTCCGCGGTCTCCGAAACGGCATACGAACTCGGCGCGGCGCTCGGCATCGCACTGCTCGGATCCATCGTCACCGGCGTCTACCGCGACTTCACGGCCCCCGCGGGCACTCCGCCGGACGTGGCGTCGGCCGCGCACGAATCCCTGGGCGGCGCGGTGGAATCCCTGGACGCCCTTCCCACCGCCCAGGCGGACGCGCTACTGGCCTCAGCCCAAACGGCCTTCGTGGACGGCCTGCGCCTAGCGGCGGGCGTAGGAGCGGCAGTCCTCCTGGCCACAGCGGCAGTAGCCTGGTTCCTCCTAAAGGGCCAAAAACTGGAAGACACCCCGGAGAGCGCCCCGTAAGGGGCAGGGGGCGGCGGCGCCCCGTAAGGGGCGCGAGCAACCACGACGAACCCGCAGCTGAGCGCCCCGTCAGGGGCGCGGGGAACGGCGCGAGCAACCAGCCCCAACCCGCAGCCGAACGAAAACCAGAACGCCCGCCCCGGCACCGGGGACAAACCCCAGCCCAGGACGGGCGTCCAGCACTATCCGCCCAAGCCCCGCAGGGCTACGCCGCCTTCGCTTTGGTGGCGTACATATCCACATACTCCTGCCCCGACAACCGCATGACCTCCGCCATCACGGAATCCGTCACCGCCCGCAGCACATACCGGTCCCGGTCCATCCCGTCGTAGCGGGAGAACTCCATCGCCTCACCGAAACGGACCGTCACCTTGCCGGGCCGCGGCAGCCCCTTGCCCCCCGGCTGGAGCTTGTCCGTGCCGATCATCGCGAACGGCACGACCGGCGCACCGGTCATCAGGGTGAGGCGGGCGATGCCCGTACGCCCCCGGTACAGACGGCCGTCGGGCGAGCGCGTGCCCTCGGGGTAGATGCCGAAGACCTTGCCGTCGTCGAGAACGCGCCGCCCGGTCATCAGCGCGGCGACACCGCCGCGGCCACCGTCACGGTCCACCGGGATCATGCCGACGCCCGTGAAGAACCACGCCATCAGGCGGCCCTTGAGGCCCTTGCCGGTGACGTACTCGTCCTTGCCGATGAAGAACACCGGACGGTTGGCCACCAGCGGCAGGATCATCGAGTCGATGAACGTCAGGTGGTTTCCGGCCAGAATGACGGGCCCGGTCCCGGGGATGTTCTCGGCGCCTTCTACCCGTGGACGGAACATCAGGCGCAAGATCGGTCCGAGCACTGCCTTGATGAGCGCTAGACGGGACAACAGGCCCTCCGGTGTCAACGGTCCGACGACGAATATGTACGAGTAAGTGCAGGTGAGGACGATACTCGCGGGCCGCCGCCGTTTGCACATCGGGTTCACGCACTCGATACGCAGTGTTGACATGGCTCCGTGCGCCGGTGCCCTGGGCCGTCACCTCTGTGACGACCGTATCCCCGTGTGGACGGTGTGGCCCGAAGTAGTGGTCCTTGTCACGCACACACTTCTCTTTGCGTAGCGGCCCTCCCGCAACGGGCCCGGGCCGGGCCGCACCCCCATGGTGCGCCCACTCGCCATGTCGCGTCACCCTGACGTTCCGTCCAGGGTCTCCCACACGTCACTCCCGGCCACCTACGATCGGTCCCGCTTTGTCAGGTGCAAGGCGGTTGTACATCGGGAGGAGCGCCAATGGCGACGCAGGAGTCGGGTCAGCAGCAGCCGGGGACGAGCCGGGGGCGTCGAGCGGTATTGGGGGCGGCGATCCTCGGCGCGGGCACGGCCGTGGCGGGACTGCCCGGCGTGGCGAGAGCCGAAGAACGCAGCGGCCACGGCCACGGGCACGATCACGGCGGTTACAAGGAGCTGCCGAAGCCGACCGTCGTCGCGCACCGGGGAGCCAGCGGCTACCGTCCCGAGCACACCCTCGGCTCGTACCAACTCGCCCTGGACATGGGAGCGCACGTCATCGAGCAGGACGTCGTCCCCACCAAGGACGGCCATCTCGTCTGCCGCCACGAGAACGACATCACCGCCACGACGGACGTCGCCGCGCACCCCGAGTTCGCCTCCCGCAAGACCACCAAGACCGTCGACGGCACCAAGTACACGGGCTGGTTCACCGAGGACTTCACGCTCGCCGAGCTGAAGACGCTGCGCGCCAAGGAGCGCATCCCGGGCACGCGTCAGCACAACACCCTCTACGACGGCCGCTGGGACGTACCCACCCTCGAAGAGGTCTTCGAGTGGGCCGAGAAGCAGGGCCGCAAGCGGGGCAGGCGGATCTGGCTGCACATCGAGACGAAGCACCCCACGTACTTCCGCAAGCTCGGCCTCGGCCTCGAAGAGCCGCTGGCCAAGCTTCTGCGCCGCTACGGCAGGCACAAGAAGAACTCGCCGAACTTCCTCCAGTCCTTCGAGCCCAGCAGCATCCAGCGCCTGGCGAAGCTGGTCTCCGCGCCGCGCGTCGTCCTCCTGTCCGGTGCGAGCTCGCGGCCCTGGGACTTCATCGAGGCGGGCGACCCGCGCACGGTCGCCGACCTGATCAAGCCCGAGGGCCTGGAGTGGATGGCGGGCTACGCGCAGGGCATCGGCCCCACGCTCGACCTGATCATCCCTAGGAAGGCCGACGGCAGCCTCGGCACGCCGACCACGCTCGTCGAGGACGCGCACGAGGCGGGCCTGGTCCTGCACCCGTACACGATGCGCAACGAGAACACCTTCCTGCCCGCGAACTTCAGGAAGGGCACCGACCCCGCCGCCTACGGAGACGCCTTCGGCGCCTTCAAGGCCTACTTCGAGACCGGCATCGACGGGATCTTCTCCGACAACCCGGACACCGCGCTGCTCGCCGCCGCGGACTTCGCCGACGACTGAGCGGAGTTCGCCGACCACTGAGGGGCGGGGCGCGTCAACGGATGGCCGCCCGGCCCCGATTGGGGTGAGAGACGGCCGCTCCGGAAACCTCGCGCCGGAGCGGCCGCGTCCCGCCGTGCATGACGTACCAGCTCATTCCCACGCTCATCCCCGCCCTGCGCCCGCTGCTCGTCGCCGAGGCGTCCGCGGAGTCCCTCGGCTCCGGCGACGACCCCGGCGACCTGGAACAGGCCGTCTGGCTGCGCCTGTTGGAGCGCCTGGAGTCCGACGGGCCGCCCGCCGACCCGGCCGGATGGCTGCGCGGCGCCGTCCGGTCCGAGGCGCGCCGCTCCCGGCGCGCGACCCAGCGCGAGGTGGCGTACGCGACCGAGCCCGCCGACGACTTGGACGGCGGCCCCGAGCAGCGCGCCCTCACCGCCGACCGGCGCCGCACCCTGCACGCCGCCGTCCGCAGACTGCCCGGCCGCTGCCCCCGCCTCATGGCCGCGCTCCTGTCCCCCAAGGACCTCACCTACCGGGAGATCGCAGGGGAGTTGGGAATGTCACAGGGGAGCCTGGGGCCGGAACGTTCCCGTTGCCTGGGATGCCTGCGCAGAATGCTGGCGGCGGAGGTTGCAGCTCCTGAACCGCGGGGAAGGGAGCGTTAGACAACTGGTGGAGCAGGTGAGCGGGAGGCATGCACACATGGGCATGAGCGTCACCATCTCGGAAGCGGCTGAAGCGGACGCCGAACAGATACTGAAACTGCAGTACCTCTGCTACCAGAGCGAGGCCCAGCTCTACGGCGACTACTCCATCGAGCCGCTGACCCAGACCCTCGACTCCATCAAGGCCGAACTGACCACGGGCACGGTGCTGGTGGCCCGCCTCGGCGACGAGGTGGTGGCCTCCGTGCGCGGCACGGTCGACGCGGACGGCACGGCCCGCATCGGCAAGCTCATCGTCCACCCCCGCATGCGGCGCCACGGCCTGGGCGGCCGCCTGCTCGACGCGGTGGAGCGCCGGCTGGGCGCAAACGGCACCACGAAGTGCTTCCAGCTCTTCTCCGGCCACCGCAGCGAACAGAACCTCCAGCTCTACCGCAAGCACGGGTACGCGCCCGTGCACACCCAGCGCGTGAGCGAGCGCCTCACGCTGGTGACGCTCGCCAAGGAGGCGGCCACGGTGTCGTACGTGGCGAGCGCGTAGGCCCCGCTCAAGCGCTCAGGCGGCGGCGGCCCGCCGTGCCCTGACCAGCCAGAAGATCGCCGTCACCGGCAAGAGCACCGGGATGAAGAGATAGCCCATTCCGAAGTCCGACCACACCGTGGCGTCCGGGAAGGCGGACGGTTCCGCCAGGGTCCAGGCGCCCACGGCAAGGACGCCCACCAGCTCGGCGGCGCAGCACACCAGCGCCGCCCTGCGGGCCGTCTCCCCGCCGCGCACCAGTGAGTACGTGATGAAGCCGTAGACGAGGCCCGCGAGCGCCGAAAGGGAGTACGCGAGCGGGGCCTTGTGGAAGTCCGTCGCGATCTGCACCGCCGAGCGCGACACCGCGCCGACGACCATCACGCCGTACAGCCACAGGAGCAGGATGCCGGGCCCCGTGATCAGCTTCTGGCGGGGCGCACCCTTGACGCCCTCTTCGGTGCCCGTCACCTCAGCCACCCCAGATGTCGTAGAGCCGCACCTGGAGCACGGCGAGGACCACGCCGCCCGCGGCGACCGTCAAGGAGCCCCAGCGCGTCCGCTCGGCGAGCGACATGAAGCCCGCCGCCGGGACGCACGCGAAGGAGCCGAGCAGATACGCCACGAAGATCGTCGTGCCCTGTTCCGGGTCCTCGCCGCGTGCCAGCAGGACGATGCCGACGATCAGCTGGACCAGGGCGAGGAAGGTCACCACGCCCATGCCGATGAAGTGCCAGTCCTTGGTCGGCTGGTCGCGGTAGGCGGCGAAACCGCACCAGGCGGCGAGGGCGAGCGCGGCCACCGCGGTCGCGATCGTCAGGGCAACAAGCATGTCCGAGACTTTATTACGGGCCCTTTGACCCGATGCGCCTGCCCCCGGCGCCCCCCTTAGGCTCGGACACCATGAAGATCCAGGCTGACGCGCTCCTGTTCGACAACGACGGCACCCTCATCTCCTCCCTGGCGTCCGTGTACCGCTGCTGGACGCGCTGGGCCGAGGAGTACGGGATCACCGCCGAGGAGTTCGCCAGGGTCGAGCTGCACGGCCGCCCGGCCGCCGAGATAGCCGCCGATCTGCTGCCCCCGGCCAAGGTCGCCGGGGCCGTCGCCCGCATCGAGGAGCTTGAGGTCTCCGACGTATCCGGCGGCGTCGAGCTGCTGCCCGGCACCCGCGCGCTCCTCGACTCCCTGCCGATGGACCGCTGGGCCGTGGTCACCTCCGCCACCCGCGTCCTCGCCGAGGCCAGGCTCGCCGAGGCCGGCATCCGGCCGGGCCTGCTGATCGCCGCCGACGACATCACCCGCGGCAAGCCCGACCCGGAGCCCTTCCTGCTCGCGGCGGACAAGCTCGGCGCGGCCCCGGCGCGCTGCGTGGTCTTCGAGGACGCCCCGGCGGGGCTCCAGGCCGGACGGGCCGCGGGCATGATCACCGTGGCGTTGGCCACAACCCACGACCGCACCGAGCTTTCGGCGGACTTCCTGGTCAAGGACCTCTCCGCCGTGTCCGCGCAGGCCACGGCGGGTGCCGTGGAGATCACCGTCACCGGCTGAGCGCCGCGAGCGGGCCGGCTGGTCCCGTCCCACCGCTGTCCGCTATACGGACAGCGGTGGCGGACGGCGACCTCACGCGTGTTTTACTTGGGCCCATGACCACGACGAGCAGCCGCACCCTTGCGACCGAGGCGACGATGACGCCCGGTGCTCGTTGTATGTGTCGAATGTGCGCCTTCTGAGGGCCCCCGCACCACTGAAGAGCCTCGCGCCCCGAAGCGAAGCCGCTGTGCCCCGCCCCTGCACGACGTACGCGACGAACGCCGTACCGACGCAGGAAGCGAGCCCGCCCCGCGCACACCCCTCCGGTTCCTGAATCGCCACCGCGAGAACCGTGCCGCGTTCCGAACGAATGCCCCGTGCCCGGCCACACCCGCGCCGCGCACTCGACAGTGACGGAAACCCCTGTGATCACCACTTCCGGCCTCACCAAGGTCTACCGCTCACGCGGTCGTGAAGTAACCGCCCTCGACGGAGTCGACCTGCATGTCCGCGAGGGCGAGGTGTACGGCGTCATCGGCCAGTCCGGCGCCGGCAAGTCCTCCCTGATCCGCTGCGTCAACCTCCTGGAGCGCCCCACCTCCGGCACCGTGACCGTCGCCGGACAGGACCTCACCGCCCTGGCCGGACGCGGCCCGCGCGCGGGCCGGGAACTGCGCCGGGCACGCAGCCGCATCGGCATGGTCTTCCAGCACTTCAACCTGCTGTCCTCGCGCACCGTGCAGGACAACGTGGAGCTGCCGCTGGAGATCCTCGGCCTCTCCGGCCAGGAGCGCTCCCGCAAGGCCCTCGAACTGCTCGACCTCGTGGGCCTCGCCGAGAAGGCGAAGTCCTACCCGGCGCAGCTCTCCGGCGGCCAGAAGCAGCGCGTCGGCATCGCCCGCGCCCTCGCCGGCGACCCGAAGGTGCTGCTCTCGGACGAGGCGACCAGCGCGCTCGACCCGGAGACCACCCGCTCCATCCTCCAGCTCCTGCGCGACCTCAACCGGCAGCTCGGCCTGACCGTCCTGCTCATCACGCACGAGATGGACGTCGTCAAGAGCGTCTGCGACTCCGCCGCCCTCATGGAGCGCGGGCAGATCGTCGAGTCCGGCACCGTCAGCGAACTCCTCGCGACGCCCGGCTCCGAGCTGGCCGCAGCCCTCTTCCCCGTCAGCGGCGAGGCCACCGGCGACGACCGCACCGTCGTCGACGTGACCTTCCACGGCGAGGCCGCGACCCAGCCGGTCATCTCCCAGCTGTCGCGCACGTACAACATCGACATCTCGATCCTCGGTGCCGCGATGGACACCGTCGCGGGCAAGCAGGTCGGCCGCATGCGCATCGAGCTGCCCGGCCGCTTCGAGGAGAACGTCGTCCCGATCGGCTTCCTGCGCGAGCGGGGCCTCCAGGTCGAGATCGCGGGGTCCGACGACACCGCCGTGCCTGCCCCGCGGGACGCCAAGCTGGTCAAGGAAGGTGCCAAGTGACCTGGTCGGAGATGCAGCCCCTGCTGGAGCAGGCCTGTTGGGACACCCTCTACATGGTGGGCTGGTCGACGCTGATAGCCGTCGTCGCCGGACTGCCCCTCGGCATCCTGCTCGTCCTCACCGAGCGCGGCGCGCTCCTGCAGAACGCCGTGCTCAACAAGGTGCTCGGGCAGATCGTGAACATCGCACGCTCGATGCCCTTCATCATCCTGATGGTCGCCCTGATGACCTTCACTCGCTGGGTCACCGGCACCACCATCGGCCGCGAGGCAGCCCTCGTGCCGCTGGCTGTCGGCGCCATCCCGTTCTTCGCGCGCCTGGTGGAGACCTCGATCCGCGAGGTCGACGGCGGGCTCGTGGAGGCCGTGCAGTCGATGGGCGGCTCCACCTGGACCGTCGTACGCAAGGTCCTCGTCCCGGAGTCGCTGCCCTCGCTGATCTCCGGCGCCACCACCACGATCGTCGCGCTCATCGGCTACTCCGCGATGGCGGGCACGGTCGGCGGCGGCGGTCTCGGCGACCTCGCGCTGCGCTACGGCTACCAGCGCTTCGAGACCGAGCTGATGTGGATCACCGTGGCGATCCTCGCCGTGGTCATCTCGATCATCCAGTTCGCGGGCGACTACGCGGCCCGCAGGCTGCACAAGCGCGGCGGCGGCTCGGGCCCGCTGCTGCTGTTCCGGCCGCTGCGCGGGGTGCTGCCCGGCACCGCCGCCGCCGAGTCGACCACCAAGACCGGCTGACCGGGCGCAGGCCCGCAGTCCGCCCCGCCCACCTGTGCGGGGCCGCACCACCCATGGAGAAAGGCACTTTTCGTGCGTAACACCGCCAAGATCACCACCGCCGTCCTCGCCGCCGGAGCCCTCACCCTCGGGCTCACCGCCTGCGGCTCCGACAAGGGCTCCGCGGGCGACAAGGACGGCCCGCTCGTCGTCGCCGCCACCCCGACGCCGCAGGGCGAGATCCTGGACTTCGTCCAGAAGAACCTCGCCAAGAAGGCCGGCCTTGACCTGGAAGTCCGCGAGTTCACCGACTACGTCACGCCGAACACCGCCGTCCAGCAGGGCGAGGTCTTCGCGAACTACTTCCAGCACAAGCCGTACCTGGACGACTTCAACAAGAAGAACGGCACGGACATCGTGCCCGTCCCCAGCGGCACGGTGCACCTGGAGCCCCTCGGCGTGTACTCCAAGAGCGTCAAGAAGCTCGGCGACCTGAAGGACGGCGCCACCGTCGCCATCCCGAACGACACCACGAACGAGGCGCGCGCGCTCAAGCTCCTCGCGGACAACGGCGTCATCGAGCTGAAGAAGGGCGTCGGCTACGCCGCCACCCCCAAGGACGTCGCCAAGAACCCGAAGAACCTCAAGTTCAAGGAGTTGGAGGCCGCCCAGCTGCCCCGCTCCCTCGGTGACCTCGACGCCGCGGTGATCAACGGCAACTACGCGCTGGAGGCCGACCTCAGCCCCGCCAAGAACGCCCTCGTCGCCGAGAAGGCCAAGGGCAACCCCTACGGCAACTTCCTCGCCGTCAAGAAGGGCGACGAGAAGGACCCGCGCGTGAAGAAGCTCGCCAAGCTCCTCACCTCGCCCGAGGTGAAGAAGTTCATCGACGACAAGTACGACGGCGCCGTCGTCGCGGCGTTCTGATCATGCGTACGTCGGTCATCGCCGCCGCTGCCGGGAGCCTCGCCCTCACCCTGGGGCTCACCGCGTGCGGCGGCGGCTCCGGCGGTGGCGCCGACGGCTCCGGCGGCGGCACGCTCGTCGTCGGGGCCACCCCGACACCGGCCGGCGAAGTGCTCACGTACATCAAGGAGAACCTCGCGAAAAAGAAGGGGCTCGACCTCAGGATCACGGAGTTCACGGACTACGTCACGCCGAACACCGCGCTCCAGGAGGGCTCCCTCGACGCCAACCTGTACCAGCACACCCCGTATCTCAAGGACTTCAACTCGTCCAAGGGCACGGACCTGGTGCCGGTCACCGAGGTGTACCTGCCGCCGATGGGCGTCTACGCCAAGGGCGACAAGAAGCCGAAAGACGTCCGGAAGCTGCGGACGGGCGCGACCGTCGCCGTCCCCAACGACACGACCAACGAGGGCCGGGCGCTCCAACTCCTCGCCTCCCAGGGCGTCATCGGGCTCAAGAAGGGCGTCGGCGGCACCGCCACGCCCGAGGACATCACGTCCAACCCGAAGAAGCTCACCATCAAGCCGCTCGACCCGGCGCAGCTGCCGCGTTCCCTCGACGACCTCGACGCGGCCGTCATCAACAACAACTACGCGCTCGACGCCGGGCTCAGCCCCAAGAACGACGCCATCCTCCTCGAGTCACCGAAGGACAACCCGTACAACAACGTGCTCGCCGTCAAGAAGGGCGACGAGGACGACCCGCGGGTCGAGAAGCTGGCCGAACTGCTCACCTCGCCCGAGGTGAAGCGGTTCATCGAGGACAAGTACAAGGGCTCCGTCCTGCCCGTCGAAGGGAACTGACGCACAGTCCGTTCCCGCCGCCACCACGGGGTCCGCTCCTGAGGAAGGAGCGGACCCCGTGGTGCGTGCGCGCGCGGACATGCTGCATGCTGGGCACTTCAGCAGGCCCGAGGTTCCAGGTTACGGAGCGGCGCATGACGACCACCTTCCCCGACATCTCCATCAGCACGGAGCGGTTGGTGCTGCGCCCCTTCGAGGACGCGGACGCCCCCGCGTACGCGGAGATGATGAACGACGAGATGGTCACCGCCTGGACCTCCGTGCCCCAGCCCTACACCGAGGCCGACGCCCGCGACTGGATCACCCGGCTCGCCCCGGCCGAGCGCACCGAGGGCCGCGGGATCGCCCTCGCCGTCACCGAGTTCCTCACCCAGCGCCTGGTCGGCGTCGTCCGGCTGTGCAATACCGACTGGCGGCTTCGCGCCGGTGAACTCAGCTACGTCGTCGCCCCCTGGGCCCGCGGCGAGGGCTACGCCTCGGAGGCGGCACTCGCCACCGCCCAGTGGCTCTTCAACGACCAGGCGTTCGAGCGCATCGAGCTGCGCACCGCCGCCGACAACACCGCCGCCCAGCAGGTCGCCCAGAAGATCGGCTGCATCAGCGAGGGCGTCCTGCGCGGCGCCTGGATAGCGCGTACGAGAAACGGCGGCGACCCGTTCGGCGGCTGGATCGAGGTCCGCACCGACCTCATCGTGTGGAGCCTGCTCCCCGAAGACCTCGAAGGCGTCTCCGACAGCCTCGCCGAGAGCGGCTTCTCGGCGTTCTCCGACTGGAACTGAGCCGGGCCCGCCGCCCTCCAGGCACCCCCGAGTAACACCGGGTACGCTCGCCCCTGGCCGCGTGCGCGGTCGCTCCCCGCAGCCACCGCACCGCACTGACGACCCGCGAGAACCCAGGAGACAGACGACGATGGCCGACCGGGTCACGGTGATCGGCTGGGACGGTACGCCGCTGACCGCGGCGGCACGCTCCGCACTCCGCGCCGCCACGCTCGTGGCGGGCGCCGCCCACCACCTGGCGCTCGACGAGGTGCCCGCCCAGGCCGAACGGATCCGCCTCGGCAGCGTGGGCCTCGCCGCCCGCCGCATCGCCGCCCACCGCGGCACCGCGGTCGTCCTCGCCGACGGCGACCCCGGCTTCTTCGGTGTCGTACGCACCCTGCGCGACCCCGAATTCGGCCTCGAGGTCGAAGTCGTGCCCGCCGTCTCCTCCGTCGCCCAGGCGTTCGCCCGCGCGGGCATGCCGTGGGACGACGCCGAGGTCGTGGTCGCCCACCGCCGCAGCCTGCGCCGCGCCGTGAACGTCTGCCGCGCCCACACCAAGGTCGCCGTCCTCACCTCCCCGGGCGCGGGCCCCGCCGAGCTGAGCCTGCTGCTCCAGGGCGTCCACCGCACCTTCGTCATCTGCGAGGAGCTGGGCACCGACCGCGAGCGGGTCACCGTGGTCACCTCCGACAAGGCCGCCGACCACACCTGGCGCGACCCGAACGTCGTCATCGTCGTCGGCGGATCCGGCACCGTGCCCTCCGCCGACACCGGCTGGATCGCCGGACGCGAACCGTCCGCCTCGCCGCGCGGCTGGGCGCTGCCCGCCGCGGAGTACGGCGGCGACATCTGGCTCGGCGAGGGCGAGAGCGACCGGCTGCGGGCCGCCCAACTCGCCCGCATCGGACCACGCGTGGGGGACCTCGTGTGGGACATCGGCTGCGGCAGCGGCGCATTCACCGCGGAGACGGCCCGCTTCGGCGCCGCCGTGATCGCCGTCGACCGCGACGCCGACGCCCTTGGCCGCACCACCGCCGCGGTCCGCCGCTTCGGCGTCCAGGCGCACACCGTGCACGGCGTCGCGCCGCATGTCCTGGAGGACCTGCCCGAACCGGACGTCGTACGCGTCGGGGGCGGGGGAGCGGCGGTGGTCTCCGCCGTCGCCGACCGCCGCCCGCAGCGCATCGTGACGCACGCCGCGACACGCGACGAGGCCGAACTCATCGGCAGGGATCTGTCCGAGCACGGATACCTCGTCGAATGCGCCCTCCTCCAGTCCGTGGAGCTCGACACCCGTGCCTGGCGGGAAGAGAAGCGGACGGTGGTATTCCTGCTCTCCGGGCGGCTGCCGGACCGTTCCCCGTGACCCCCTCGCGATACGGCCCGGGGTAGGCTGGCCGATCGTTGTACCGCACCCGGGTGCCCGGCGATTCGTTGGTCAAGGTCCGGAAAGTCCACCCGTTTCGGGGGAGCCGTGTGGTACGGCAGGGCCGGAGGACGCGCAACGTGGCGCAGTCCACAGCGGGCCGTGGCCGATCAAGCTGCCGCGGCGGCGGACCGACGGGGACAATGCCTGTTGTCCGGTAAGCGGTTCGTGCCGCGCGGCGCGCACGCTCGTTGAGGAAGACGGGCGGTTGGTGCGCCGCTCCGGTCAATGGGGCCTCCCCGGCCGAAGGCTGAGGGGCGGTCGAAGAAGCACTAACCGATGGGCGAGGGGTTACGCATGACCGACACCGGCCAGGTCCCGAACGAGGGGCTGCCGGAGGGCGCAGGCAACGGTGTGCCTTCCGGGCCCGTGCAGGGCATGGGGGCACAGCAGCCGAGCGCTCCCGCTCCGGGTGCGTACGCCTTCGCGGAGCCCGCCGGCTCCGTCGGCTCCGTCGACCCCACCGATCCCTCCGAGAACCCCGCCGATGACGACGATCTGCTGCTGATGCCGGGCGCCCAGGGGGCGTGGAGCGAGGCGCAGGCGGCGGGACAGGCCGTCCACGCCGGGCAGGCGGCTCACGCCGCGCAGGCGGGCCAGGCGGCTCACGCTGCTCCGGTGACTCAGGCGGATCAGGGGACTCAGGCTGCTCCGGTGACTCAGGCGGCTCAGGCGGCTCAGGCCGCTCATCAGCCGGGCCCGCACGAGACCTCGGGCCGTGACAGCGGCTCGGTCGACCTGACCGGCGTCCGTATGCCCGGTGCCGCGCCTGCCGCGCCCCACCCGGGCTCCTCGCGCCGCCCCCTGCACCACGGCCCCACGGGCCCCTCGGTGCCCGACAGCTCGGCCAGCCCCGTACGTTCGCTGGCCGACCGTGGTCCCGCCGGGGCGACGCCTCCGCAGCCCGCCGCCCCGGCGCGCCACGCGGGGCCGCCGACGGCCGGGCCCGAGTACCTCGACATCCCGCGCGACGACGCGGGGCTGCCGGGCCCGCAGCTCGGTCAGATCCCGCCGCAGGGGGGCGAGCCGTGGGCTGCCCAAGCGCAGCCGCAGCAGGCGGCTCCGTACGAGGCTTCTCCCGCCCCAGCAGAAACGGTCGTCCCAGAGGGCGCGGCAGTCACAGAGGCCGCTGACGTCACATCCGTACCGCAGGCCCCGGAGGCCGTGGCGGGGGAGCCGCAGGCCCCCGAGCAGGCTCAGGTCGTGGAGGCCGCCGAGCCCCTTCCGGCCGCCGAGCCCGTTGAGCCTCTTCAGGCCGCACCGGCTCCGGAAGCCGTCGCCGCCGAGCTGCCCGCGGAGGCACAGGACCAGGCGAGACATGCCGCCGCCCCGGCCGTGCCCGTCGCGGACGCGGCGCAGGGGGAGGAGGCGCAGGCGAAGGAGATCCCGGACGCGACTGTTCCGGCCCCCGGTGTGCCGGCTCCCGGTCTCCCGGAGGCCGCCGCGTTCCCGGACGCCGAGGTCGCGGGCGCCGAGGTCGGCGAGGTCGCGGACGTGGAGGTTCCGGACGCCGGTGCCGCCACCGAAGCCATTCCCTTCGCGGAAGCCGCCCCTGCCCCCGAAGC
>NZ_WMBF01000140.1:0-14228 GCF_019400875.1 Streptomyces anatolicus
CCCCCGGCTCGCTGCCCCTGCTCGGCCACGCGATACCGCTGCTGCGCGACAACCTCGCCTTCATCGCCTCGCTGCGCGACCAGGGACCCTTGGTGAGGATCCATCTCCAGCCCGGCAGACCGACGATCGTCATCAACGACCCCGCCCTGATCCGCCGGATGCTGGTCGACCTCGCACCCGGCCTCGACAAGGGGCGGTTCTTCGAGAAGATGGGCCAAGTCCTCGGCGGCGACAGCGTCGTGACCGCTGCCGGCGCGGACCACGTGCGCAAGCGGCGCCAGCTCCAGCCCGCCTTCCGGCACGCCGAGATCGCCCGCTATGTCGACCTCATGCGCGAGCAGGTGACCCGCACCGCCGCCTCCTGGACACCGGGCGCCACCCTCGATGTCCGCGAGGTCATGGTCAAACTCTCCCTCGACATGCTCGCCGCGACCGTCTTCGCCTCCAGCCTCGACGAACAGGCCTTCCTGCGGCTGCGGCGCGATCTGTCGGTGGTGATGAACGGCGTCGGGGCGCGCGTCATGCTCCCCGACTGGGTGGAGAGGCTGCCGCTGCCCGCCAACCGGCGCTTCAACGCCTCACGCGCGGCGGTGCGCTCCCTCATCGGCGACGCGGTCAACAGACTGCGCGCGTCCGGCCACGACACGGGAGACATGCTCTCGATGCTGATGCGCGCCGAGGACGAGGAGACCGGTGCACCACTGACCGCCCATCAGATCTGCTCGGAGGTCCTCACACTGGCGGTGGCGGGCACCGAGACCACGGCGTCGGTGCTCTCCTGGATCCTCTACGAACTCGCCCGCGCCCCCGAGATCGACGAGCGCCTCCAGGCCGAACTGGCCGACGTCCTCGGCGACCGCCCGGTGACCTTCGAGGACCTCCCGAACCTCTCCTACCTGCGCAACGTCATCACCGAGGCGCTGCGCCTGCACCACACCGGCTGGCTCGTCACCCGGCGCACCCTCACCCCGATCCGCCTCGGCGACCAGGAGATCCCGGCCGACACCGAACTGGCCTACTGCCAGCACGCCCTGCACCGCGACCCGAGCCTCTTCCCCGACCCGCTGCGCTTCGACCCGGACCGCTGGCTGGAGGGGGCGCGGAAGGCGGCCCTGCCCGACGGCGCCTTCCTGCCCTTCGGGGCAGGCAAGCACAAGTGCATCGGCGACCACTTCGCGATGACGGAACTCGCCACGGCCATCGCCACGCTGACCAGGACCTGGCGACTGGAGACGCAGCCGGGCCGCAGCGTGCGCCCGGTGGCGCGGGCGACGGTACGGCCCAGCGCGCTGATGATGACGGCGGGGCGGCGCGGGCGGGACTGACCGCGCCGGGCTCAGCCTTCCTCGGCGCGGCGTGCGCGCAGCGTCCGTACCTTGTGGAGGTTGCCGCAGTGCTCCATCGCGCACCAGCGGCGCCGGCCGGGGCGGGAGGTGTCCACATAGATCAGGCGGCAGTTGTCGGAGGCGCAGATGCGGATGCGGTGCGCGAACGGCCCCGTCAGGAGTTCGACGGCGTCCCGCGCGACGGTGGCGAGCAGCCCGGTCCCATCAGCGCCCCCCGCCCAGCGGCGCCCGCCGTCCGGCCCCACGGCCGGGGCGAGCGGCGGGTGCGCGGCCGCTTCGTTGACGATGTCGAGGTCGGCCGGGTCGGGGGTCTCGCCCAGGGCGCGGGCCGTCGTCACGCGGAACAGTGCGTCGCGCAGCCGCCGGGCGTCCGCCACCTCGCCGCCGGTCACCACCAGCTCGGGCGTCGGTGTCAGCCGCGACCGCTCGGCCCAGGCGGCCAGATCGCCGGGCGTGTGCAGCACCTCGTACCGCCGGAACTCGCCGGGACCGCCGGTGGTCAGCAGCTCCAGGCAGAGCGCGCCGGGATCGAAGCGGTAGGTGGCGCCGCTGTGGGCGCGCATCAGGATGCCGGGGGACGCGGACGATTCCATGTAACCAGAATAAATGGTTACGTATGGCGGGCCGGGCGCCTCCCCGCGCGCCGGGGTTCTCGGCGGGGTCCTAGACTCCCGGCATGGACGACACCTCGCGGGCTCGGCTCGGCGCCGGAAAATATCTGCTGGTCAGCAGCTACCGCAAGGACGGCACGCTCGTGCCGACCCCCGTCTGGGTCGTCCCGGACGGCGACGCGCTCGGGATCTGGACGGCCGGGGACTCCTGGAAGGTGAAGCGGATCCGCCGGCGCGCGGACGTCCTGGTCGGGCCGTGCGATCTGCGGGGCAACCCGACGGGCGAGCAGGTGCCGGCCACCGCCGAGATCTGCCCGCCCGAGGTCACCGCCCGCTACCGCCGCCTCATCGCCCGCAAATACGGGGTCATCGGCCGCTTCACACTGCTCGGCAGCAGGCTGCGCCGAGGCCTGCAGGGCACGGTCGGGATCCGCGTCACGCTCACGCCCTGACGAGCGGCCCCCAAGCCCCGCCGCGCGACCTCAGGGAGCGCTCGGCTCCTCATGCTGCTGCGCCGCGGTCGCCGTCTGGAGGGCCGAGATGCACGCGCCGATGGCCTGCTGGAGCTCTTCGAGGCGCCGCAGCATGTCGTCCTCGTAGATGTCGCGGATGTCCTCGACGGTCTCGATGTCGTCGAACGTCAGCTCCTCGAAGACCTTCGTCGCCTTCTGCAGGCTGCCGTAGAACTTCGCCCGCCGCTCCCGCACCCGCAGCTCGGGGTCGCTCTGCACGGTCTGGGCGACCAGGTCGCGGACCGTGTCGTACGCCTCGCGCGCCCACTCGCCGGACTCCTCGCCGTCGTCCAGCTCGTCGATGAGGGACAGATGCCGCTCGGCCTCCTCGCGCAGCTCGGCGGGCGCGTCGATCATCTGGCCGGCGGGCGTCTTGACCTGGCCCTTCTCCACGATCTGGCGGACGTACCCGACGCGGTCGCCCGCCTTGGCCTCGGCGGCCACGGCCTTCTTCAGATCGTCGGCGCGCACGATGTCGCGCACCAGCTCGGTGCGGAGCGCCGGGTCCTCCTCCAGGCGGTCCATCAGCGCCTTCCGCGCCGCCTCCGCGGTGCCCGGGTCGGCGAGGATGGCGGCGCGCAGCGCGGTCGGGTTCTCCGCGACCTCCAGGGCCTTGGTCGGGCGGATGCCCTCGGCCTCGGCGGCCTGCGAGATCGCGTCCCCGCGCGGGGTCAGGGCGCTGGAGCGCGAGGAGTAGTACGACAGCCAGACGTCGGCGTCGGGCAGCTCCACGTCCATGCCGGGGGAGAGCGCCTCGAAGTGCGGCACGAGCCCGTCGTCGGCAGCCTTGTCCCACGCCTTGTAGTAGCGCAGGACGCGGTCGGCCGAGCAGCCCGCGAGCTCCGCGAACTCCTTGGCCGAGAGCTTCGGCGTCTCGCTCGCGCCCTGCCCGCCGGGGCGCACGCTGCGGGCGACCTTCAGGCCGAAGGCCCAGCCGCCGGTACGCGCGTAGGCCCCGAAGTCGCGGGCGTCCTCGGCCACCAGGCGTGCCGCGTCGTCGGCGGACGGGGCGGCTGTCTCGGACGGGACGGCTTCCTCGGACAGGGCGGCTTCCTCGGACGGAGCGGCTTCCTGGGGCGGGGCGATGGCTGCGGTCACAGAAGCTCTCCTGGTGTGACAGGTGTACGGAGGTTGACGGGATACTTTATCGCTCCTATTGGGGTGGTTTGCGCGCGAGTTGGCGCGGGACCCGGCGGTCGCACGCGGTGGCCCGGCGACGGGGCCGTCCCGTGCCGGGGCATAAGCCTTCGTGCCGGGCCGGGGGCTCGCATAGGGTGCCTGGATGAGCATTCTGGATGACGCCCGCCCGGGCATGAACCCCGAGATCCGCCCGCAGGACGACCTCTTCGGACACGTCAACGGCCACTGGCTCGACACCGAGGAGATCCCCGAGGACCGCTCCAGCTGGGGCCCCTTCGTGCAGCTGGCCGACACGGCCGAACAGCAGGTCAAGGAGATCATCCAGGATCTGGCCGAGTCCCCGGACGCCGAGGGCGCCTCCGCCGACGAGGCCCGGAAGATCGCCGCGCTGTACGCCTCCTTCATGGACGAGGAGACCGTCGCCGCCCGCGGGCTCGCCCCCGCGCGACCGCTGATCGACGAGGTCGCCGCCCTGCGGGACGTCCGCGAGCTGGCCGCGTTCCTCGGCCGCTTCGA
Organism: Streptomyces anatolicus; assembly: GCF_019400875.1. Taxonomy (NCBI): domain Bacteria; kingdom Bacillati; phylum Actinomycetota; class Actinomycetes; order Kitasatosporales; family Streptomycetaceae; genus Streptomyces; species Streptomyces anatolicus. Next base: position 4,126 of record NZ_WMBF01000140.1, read on the forward strand.
GCGCGTCGGCGGCTCCGGCCTCTTCGGCTCGTACATCGACTCGGACGACCGCGACTCCGACCGCTACCTCTTCAACATCCTCCAGGGCGGCCTCGGGCTGCCCGACGAGTCGTACTACCGCGACGAGAAGTTCGCCGAGATCCGCGAGAAGTACGTCGCCCACCTCACCGAACTCCTCACGCTCGGCGGGCACCAGAACCCCGAGACCGCCGCGGAGACCGTTCTCGCGCTGGAGACGCGGCTCGCCGCCGGCCACTGGGAGCGCGCCGAGACCCGTGACGTACTGAAGACGTACAACCTCACGACGCTGGACGAACTCCGCGCGCTCGCCCCGGAGTTCGACTGGCGGGGCTACGTCCAGGGCCTCGGCGGCTCGGACGCCACCATCGCGGAGACCTGCGTCCGCCAGCCGTCCTACCTCTCCCACTTCTCCGGCGTCCTCGCCGGGACACCGATCGAGCAGTGGCGGGACTGGGCGCTGACGCGCGTGCTGCGCGCCTGCGCGCCGTACCTCACGGACGAGTTCGTGCGCAGCAACTTCGAGTTCTACGGCCGTACGCTCAACGGCACCCCCGAGCTGCGCGCCCGCTGGAAGCGCGCGGTCGCCTTCGTCGAGGGCGCCATGGGCGAGGCCGTCGGCAAGGAGTACGTGGCGCGGCACTTCCCGCCGTCGTCCAAGGCGATGATGGACGACCTCGTCGCCAACCTCCTGGAGGCCTACCGCCAGTCGATCGCCCGCCTGGACTGGATGACCGACGACACGAAGGCGCGGGCGTACGAGAAGCTCGCCACGTTCCGCCCCAAGATCGGCTACCCGGACACCTTCCGCGACTACTCCGCGCTCCGGGTAAGCCCCGACGACCTGCTCGGCAACGCGCAGGCGGCGGCCGCGTTCGACACGGACCGGGAGCTGGCCAAGATCGGGAAGCCGGTCGACCGCGACGAGTGGTTCATGCTGCCGCAGACGGTCAACGCGTACTACAACCCGGGCACCAACGAGATCTGCTTCCCCGCGGGCATCCTGCAGAAGCCGTTCTTCTCGCCCGACGCCGACCCGGCGGAGAACTACGGCGGCATCGGCGCGGTCATCGGCCACGAGATCGGCCACGGCTTCGACGACCAGGGTGCGCAGTACGACGGCGCGGGCAACCTCAACGACTGGTGGACGGCGGCCGACAAGGCGGCGTTCGAGGCCAAGTCGAAGGCGCTGATCAAGCAGTACGACGGGTTCTCGCCCCGCAACCTCCCCGGCGAGTCGGTCAACGGCTCGCTGACGGTCGGCGAGAACATCGGCGACCTCGGCGGGCTGACCATCGGGCACACCGCGTACCTCATCGCGCTCGACGGGGCGCCGATGCCCGAGAGCGAGGAGGGCACCGGCTCGCAGCGGCTCTTCAAGAACTGGGCGTACTGCTGGCGCACCAAGCGCCGCAAGGAGCAGGAGCAGCAGTACCTCACCATCGACCCGCACTCGCCGCCGGAGTTCCGCGCCAACATCGTCCGCAATCTGGACGAGTTCCACGAGGCGTTCGGCACGGTCGAGGGCGACGGTCTGTGGCTGGACCCGGCGGAGCGCGTCCGGATCTGGTGAAAGCGCCGCGGGGCGCCAAGAGTGCGCGGCGGCGCCCCGCGGGCCGGGGCCAGGTGTCCTCGGGCAGTCAGCCGCCGATGACCGGGCACGGGTCGGCGGTGAGTTCGCACTGCGCGCCGGCCGCGGGCGCGAGGTCGTGGCGGATGTACCACTCGGTGGAGAGCAGCCGCTCGCGGGCGGTCGGCGGAAGGCCGGCGATCAGGCCTGGCGCGGCGCCGCGTGCCACCTCGGAGCGGTGGGCCAGGATGGCGGCGGTCTTCTGGTCGAGCCAGGGGCCGACGTCGACGGTCGCGGTGACCTGCTCGTCCGGGACGCTGTACGCCTCCGGGACGCTGTGCGCCGCTGTGACGCTGCGCTCCGCTATGCGCCCGCCGACGACCTCGCGCAGCGCCGCCACGGCCGAGTGCGGATGCGTGGCCAGATAGAGGGCGCGCGGCTGCCACGCGGCACCGGCCTGCGGGTAGAGCTGTTCGAGACCGGCGGCCCGCGCGGCGAGCACGGTCACCCGGTGGGTGTGGACGTGGTCGGGGTGGCCGGTCAGCCCGCCGTACGCGTCGTGCGTGACCACGATCTCCGGGCGCACCTCCCGGATGTGCGCCACCAGCCGCCGCACCGCCTCGTCGAGCGGCGCGTCGCACAGCCGCGCCTCGCCCGGGGCCGACTCCGGTACGCGCGCGTCGGCGAAGCCGAGCAGACGTGGCTCGCCCGCCCCGAGGATCCGCACCGCCTCCGCCAACTCCTCGGCCCGCCGCGTGCCCTCGGCCCAGGTCGCGGTCACGACCGCGGTGCGCGCGCCCGCCGCCGCGTGCCGGGCGAGCACGCCGCCCGCCGCCAGGGACTCGTCGTCGGGATGGGCGAAGACCGCGAGCAGACTGGGTGCCGCCATGGGGCTGCCACCTTCCGGTACGGGGGCGGAGGGGGTTCAGCATAGGTCGGCCGGGTGACGGGGCCTCAGCCGTGCGCCGGGTTCGCCGTCAGCACCGCTCGGGCGAGGGCGGCCACGCCGTCGTGGATGTGGCGGGGCGGGGTGCCGTTCGCGCAGAGGTGTTCGATCAGGTCGCTGCGTACGGCGGCCAGCTGCCTGTCGCGGACGCGGCAGGTGGGGCCTCACACCCTCCCGGCGCCCCGCGCCCCTGCCGCCTTCTCCTCGCGTACCGCGAGAGGTACCCCGAGCGGACGGGCCAGACCCACGATTCCCTCGTCGAGGCGCTGGAGGTGGCGCAGCACACGGAAGGCCACCGAGCCCGTGCGCAGCACCTCGTGGCGGCCGCTGTCCAGCATCGAGGCGATGCTGGCGCCCGACTCGATCTCGCCGTCGGTCTCCTCGTCGCGCACATGCGCGGCGATCAGATCGATGTTGTGCGTGATGCGGCGTCCCGCCAGCGCCAGGCGCGCGTCGGCCGCCACGCTCTTGCTGGCGGGCACCAGCTCGGCGGTCGCCGCGAGGGAACGCGCGTGGTAGGCGGAGGTCTCCAGGAGCGCCACCACATAGCGGGCGTTCTGCCGCCGCGCCCGCAGCGGGGCGATCGGGTGCGTCAGCGGCTTCGTGGAGCTGCGCAGATCGTCCAGCGCCGTGTCCAGGTCCCGCGCCCGGTCCACGAGATCGACCGCGGGACCGCCGCTGAGCTGCGCCACCGCCGCAGAGACGACATCCCGAAGACGCGCGAGGACGTTCCCCAGTTCCTCGTCGGTGCGGTGCGAGGTACGGACCGGCAGCACGAGGACCGCCGCGATGATCCCGCAGGCAGCGCCGAGCGCCGTCTCCTCGACGCGCAGCACCAGGACGTCGAGGCTGTAGGTGTTGAGGAGCGTGTAGAGCAGACCCAGCATCGCCGTGACGAAGAACGACATCAGGGCGTAGGAGAGGGGAGCGGTGAAGAACATCCCGAAGACGCAGAGGACGACCAGGGCGAACGCGATCCACGTGTGGTCGCCGACGGCCCCCGCGAGCGCCACCCCGGCCACCACGCCGAGCACCGTACCGAGCAGCCGGCGGTAGCCCTTCACCAGGATCTCGCCGGTGGACGCGGTGTTGAGGAAGACGACCCAGCAGGTCAGGACCGCCCAGTACCAGCGCTGCGTGGACAGGAACTCGCCGCCGACGATCGCCAGCGCGGAGCCCACCGACACCTGCACGGCCGCGCGGGTGGTGGGGCGCCGCAAGCCGGTCGGCTCCTCCTGTGCCGCCTCCGCCTGCGCCGCCTCGCCCGAGATGGAGATCTCCTCCGCGTCGAACTCCTCGCGGGAGCGGGCGGCTTCGGGGCTGTCGTACTCCTCGCCCTCCTCGTCCCGCGAACCGTCCACCGCGAGCCGCAGCCCCAGAATGGCGCGCGCCGCCTCACCGACCGCGCGGAAGCAGTCCTGGATCGCGGGCGAACCCTGGGGCAGGCCCTGCTCCTCGCGGTAGCCGAGCAGCCTGTTGCGTACGTAGGGCAGCGCCGTGCCGCGGTCGTCGGGCACCAGGCGCACCACGAGCAGGTGCAGGGCCCGCAGATCCCTGCGCAGTGCCGTGCCCGCGTCCTGCGCCAGCCGGGCGCGCGGCGGCATGGACGCCGACGCGTTCGGCAGGTGCAGCGTGAGCGTCTCCACGCGTTCGGCGCCGCGGGCGTTGAGGAGCAGGACACCCAGACGCTCGGCGGCGATCTCGGCGTCGGCGACCCTGCGCTGCAGCAGCGCCGCGGCCGACGCGTCGCGGGTGCCCTCCTCGAGGCGGCCCTGGATCATCAGCGCGGCCTCGTGCAGCCGGGCGGTGCTGCGCCGCAGATCGACGAGGACCTTGTCCACGTCCTCGGCGTCGGCGTCGAGCAGGTCGATCTGATGGGCCACGAGCTGCGCGAGCCGGGCACGGAACGCCTCCCGCAGCCGCGCCAGGGTGCGCTCGGGCGTCTCGGGCACGAGGGCGAACCGTGCGACGGCGCTGCACGCGAAGGCGATCACCAGCGCCAGGAACAGCTCCGGCAGGGCGGAGGCGGACGCGCTCACGAAGAGCGAGACGAAGTAGACCTGGAAGCCGATCAGACCGAGCGCGGTGCCCCGGTCGCCGAACCGGCGCGAGTACACCGCCCCGAAGATCAGCATCACGAAGAAGATGTCACCGGCGATCACCCGGGAGTTGAGCAGCGCTCCCAGGGATATCGCGGCAAGGGCGACGGGCAGGCCGAGCGCCAGCGTGACCGCCTGGCCCCGCACCTCCTTCTCCTGGATCGCGAACGTGGCGACCATCGCCGTCATCGCGCCCGCGACCAAGTGCGTTACCGAGGTGCCGATGAGGGCGAGCACGGCGAGGGCGAGGAGGATCGCCCCGACCGTGCGCAGCCCCGCCATGAGGCGCAGGAGTCCCGGGTCGGATGCCGAGAACCTGTCCCAGGCGCCCTTCGCTGTCCTTCGTGCCACTGCCATCGCGATGCCGTACTCCCCATTGCTCTCGGTGTCTGCGGGCGCCTGCCCCAGCATCGCACGAGGGCGTTCGAGGAGATCAAGGCTGGTCGGGGGCCTGTTGGCGGCGCTCGGCGGGCGGGCGGCGTGACCCGGGCGGCAGCTCGGGGCGAGCCCGCGCCTGCCATCGAGTAGGGTTTCGCTCCCGTCACTTGAGGAGGCACCGTGTCGCCGATGGACCGCACGCAGACGCGTCGTACGCCGATGGACCGCACGTCGCGGGGGAGCAGGGCATGACGGCGCGGATGGCGGTCGGTGACACCGCCCCGGACTTCACGCTGCCGGACGAGACCGGCACCCCGCGGCAGCTCTCCGCGCTCCTGGCGGACGGCCCCGTCGTGCTGTTCTTCTACCCGGCGGCCCTCACCCCCGGCTGTACGGCGGAGGCCTGTCACTTCCGCGACCTGGCGGCCGAGTTCGCCGCGGCCGGCGCGCGGCCGGTGGGGATCAGCGCCGACGCGGTCGAGCGCCAGCGCGAGTTCACCCAGCGGCACACGCTCGGCTTCCCGCTGCTCTCGGACCCCGAGGGCGCGGTGCGCGACCGGTTCGGCGTCACCCGGGGCTTCTCCCTCGCCCCGACGAAGCGCGTCACGTTCGTCATCGGCGAGGACCTCGGGATCGCCGAAGTGGTCCGCAGCGAGTTCCGGATGAGCGCACACGCCGACCGCGCCCTGGCGGCCGTACGCCGCCTCAAGGAGAGCGCGGCCTGAACGAGGCGAGTCCCCGGAGGCGGGGGTCAGACCACGTGGGCCTCGGGGCGGCTCTCGTAGCCGGTGCGGAAGCGGTCCGCGCTCAGGGGTGCGATGTCGACGTACGGCTGCCGCCCCAGGTGGAGGTCGCGGACGATCTCGCCCACCGCGGGGGCCTGGAGGAAACCGTGCCCGGAGAACCCGGTGGCGTACAGGAAGTTGGGCACCGCCCCCGACCGGCCGATCAGCGCGTTGTGGTCCGGCGTGACCTCGTACAGGCCCGCCCAGCCACCTGCCGTCTCCATCCGGGCGACGGCCGGCGCTCGGTGCCGCAGAGCCACACGGAAGAGGTCGAGCCACTCCGGCGTCCATGTGGTGTCGAAGCCCTCCGCCTGGCGCGGGTCGGCGAGGCCGAGGAGCAGTCCGTCGTCGCTGTTGTGGAAGTACGCCGACGACGCGAAGTCGATCGTGAAGGGGATGCGCGGCGCGGCGGGCACGAGCGGCACGGTGAAGGCGAGTTGCCGCTTGAGCGGCCGCACCGGCAGCTCCACGCCCACCAGCGAACCGATCCGCGCCGACCAGGCGCCCGCCGCGCACACGACCGTCGCACAGGAGACGCGGCCGCGATCGGTGTGCACGGCCGTGACCCGGTCCCCCGTGGTCGCCATGCCGGTGACCGTGGTGTGCGTCGCGAAGACGACACCGGCGCGGGCCGCGGCGCGCGCGTACCCCTGGACGACGAGGGCGGGGCGCGCGTGCCCGTCGGCGGGGGAGTAGGCGGCGGCCGTCAGCCCTTCGGTACGGATGTAGGGGCAGAGCGCGCGGGCCTCGGCGGGGCCGATCATGCGACTGGGCACGCCGAGTCCGTTCTGGGTACGCACACCGGTCTCGAAGTCCGCCGCCTGCCCCGGGTCGCTCAGGAGGAACAGGTAGCCCACGGTGTCGAGCCCGATGGCGGCACCCGGGCGGCGCGGGAACTCCCGGAAGGCGCGCAGACTCCGGTGCCCCAGCTCGATGTTGAGCGGATCGGAGAACTGCGCCCGCACACCGCCGATCGGCTTGCCCGAGCTGCCGCCGCCCAGCGTGCCGCGCTCGACGACGACGATGCGGCGTACGCCCGCCTCGGCGAGGTGGAAGGCGATGGCGGCGCCCATCACGCCACCGCCGACGATGACGACCTCGGCCGTGGAGGGGAGGGTGCGGAAGACGGACGTGGCTTCGGGCGTCGGCGGCTGGGGCGTCGGGGAGGCTGGGGGCGTCAAGGGGCGGCTCCCTTCCCGGCCGGTCGGCTCGGGCAGTCGTGGCCGCCCGGCGGACGCCGGACAGCTGCTGCCCGTCATGGTGCGCCCGCATGGCCGTCGGCGTCCATGAGCCGTGGCCGGGCTGACCTGTGTGGCCTACCTAAGTAACCCACCTACGTGGCTCACCTAGGTGTCTGACCTACGTGGCCGACCGCTGACGTTCCGTTGGCGTACCGGACGCGCGCCCGATCGGGACCGCCTCGCCCCGCCGCTCCCTGCGCCGCCACAGCGCGAACCCGGCCATGGCCGCCAACAGGTAGACGGGTACGAGGAGTTCGACGTCCGGCGACGACACGTCGGCGTGCCAGCCCGCCCCGCGCCGGTCACCTTCGTACACGACGCGGTTGACGGTCAGGAACGCCAGATGGGCGCCGATGGCGACGCACAGCGGAGCGCGCCGCACCGCCGTACGGGCCGTGACCAGCATCAGGCCGAACACCGTCAGGAGGAACAGATAGCCGAACGGGTCCTGCCCGCCCGGCGCGAGCCCGACGGGCCCCGCCTCGCGGCCGACGAGATACGCGGTCGCGGCCCCGACCACCGTCGAGACGCCGGGCGCGACCAGGAACACGGCGGTGGTGCCGAGCGCCGCACCCAGGCCGCCGAAGCGCACGCGCAGCGACGTCCACGCGTATCCGCGCAGCGTCGTCTCCTCGGGCAGCGCCTCAAGCAGCAGCGCGACCACGGCGTTCGCCACCACGTACCCGGCGAGCGTTCCCAGGTCGGGGCGCGACCAGCGCAGCAGCCCCGCGGCCGTTCCCGCGCCCAGCACGAGCGCGGCGGCCCCCAGGACCACGCCCGCCCCGATGAGCAGGGACCGCAGATTCGCGCCCGCGCCGCCGAACCCCACGTCCCTGAGCGAACGGCCTTGGCGGCGCAGCGCGAGGGTGATCAGCGGCACGGCCACCGCGCTGACCAGCACGGCCGGGATCAGCCGGGCCACAAAGCCGTCCGCCCCGACGGCGTCCGCCACCACCGGCCCCAGCTCGGTCCCCGCGCCCAGCGCCACGCCCATGACGAGGCCACCGCCCAGGGCGCGCCCCAGCGTGCTCAGGAGCGAGGGGGCGGGCGGACCGGGTCGAAGGCCTGTCATCTGTCTCTCCTCACTGGGCGCCCGCCGCGACGGGTCTGTCTCCTCCATCGTCGGCGCCCCCGCGATCATGGGAGTCGTAGCCGCGGATGAAATGCGGGTACATCCTTCGATGCAGGTGAGGCGATGCAGGTGAGGCGATGCGGGCGATTCGACGCAGGTCAGGAGCAGTGCGGGGGAGGGGTCGCGCTCACATCGGGGGAGTGGCCGGCGCCGGGCCCAGCGTGGTCGTGCCGGGCGCGGCCCGGTGGCCGAGCCCCGTGCGGTACGCGTCCATGGCGGCCTCCACCCGGCCGGTGCGGCGCAGCAGATCGCCCAGGAGCCGGCAGAGGTCCGCCAAGTCCCCTGCCGCACTGGACCGTTCGAGCAGGGACAGCGCCGCGCAGTAGTGCTCCTCGGCGCCCTCCGTGTCGCCCCGCTCCTCGGCGATGAGCCCGAGCAGCCGGTGCGCGCCGCCCGCGTGCACCGCGCCACGCCCGGCCCCGAGCATCCCCGCGCCCCGGCCCGCGTCACCCGTCTCGTCGCCGTTGGTCAGCAGGGGCCGCAGCAGCGCCTCCGCCTCGGCGGTCCTGCCGCGCCGCCGCAGCACGTCCGCCAGCTCCACCTCGACCTGCTCGGTGAAGAGCGCGGCCCGCTTGGAGGCGAGGATGGAGCGGGCCGTGCGCAGCTCGCTCTCGGCCTGCTCCAGGTCGCCGTCCTGGGCGTGGACATAGCCGCGCATCCAGTGGCAGTGCGCCAGTTCGGTACGGATGTGCAGGTGGCGGTAGAGCTCCTGGGCCTTGGCGAGCGACGCGTCGGCCTCGGCGATGCGGCCCTCGGCGATCAGCGTGCGGGCCACCCCGCGGTGCATGCCCGCGACCAGCGCGGGGTCGCTCACGCGCGGGGCGAGCGCGAGCGCCAACTCGGCGGCGTGCGCGGCCCGGGCGTGCGCGCCCATGTCCATATAGGGCGCGATGGAGGCGGTGTAGAGCAGCAGCAGCGCGTCCGGGTCGTGCAGCCCGGCCGCGTCGAGTTCGTCGAGAGTGCTCTCCAGGAGGTAACAGGCGTACCGCAGCTCGCCGGTGAGCAGGTGTGCCGTGGCGCGGCCCCGGATCGCCGGGACGCGCCGAGGCAGCGGTTCGTCGGCGAGCAGCCGCTCGACGGCGGCGAAACAGTCGCGTGCGCCGGTGAGTTCGCCGGACTCCAGCAGGCAGTCGCCGAGGCCGAGCAGCGCGGCCGCCTGTTCCTCGGCGAGCGCGTGCGCGACGGCTTCCTCGTGCAGGGCGCGGAAGAGTGCGGCCGCGTCCTCGGGGGCGCCGGTGGCGAGGGCGCGCCGGGCGTCGGTCAGCCGCAGGCGCAGTTCGGCGGCGAGTTCGGCGGGGCGGCCCGTGGCCAACTCCTCGTAGCTGACGCCGAGCCGGTCGGCGAGGTGCCGCAGCGCGGCCTCCGAGGGGCGCACCTTTCCCGACTCCAGGGTGGAGACGTAGGCGGGCGTGTAGGCGGGCTCGGCCAACTGCCGCTGGGTCAGGCCGCGTTCGGCGCGCAGGCGCAGCACGCGCCGCCCGATCTCGGCCGGGTCGTCGGGCCCTGCGCCCTCACGCCGCGCCTCTTCGGAACCGTTCCGCGCCATCACTGACCTCTCTCTGGGTCGCACCCCGGCCTTGACCCCCGGCCTCGGGGACGGCGTGAACGGGCTTTCCCCACCAGCCACTTGACGCACACCCATTGCCTGGAACTCCACGAGCCTCTACGTTGAGCCGCGCCTTAACCCCGCTTAACCCGCCATTTATATCGCGGACTTCGGAAGGACGCCCATGCCCCCCACACCTCGAATATCCGGCCGGCCCAGACGCACCCCGCTGCGCGCCGCACTCGCCACCGGGATCGCCCTCACCGCGGCGCTCGCCGCCACCGCCCCGGCCGGCACGGCCACGGCGGCGGACCCGGACGCGGCGGACCGGCGCACCCAGCGCGTCGAGTACTTCACCGGCCCCGGTGCCCACCCCCGGCACGCCGAG
>NZ_WMBF01000141.1:0-14218 GCF_019400875.1 Streptomyces anatolicus
GTGCCTGGGCGGGTACGGCCTCGGGCGCGGAGGGTACGAAGTTGTACGGCTCCTCGGCACCAGTGGCGGGGGGCGGCGGTGAGGGTTCCTGGGCGGTGCCGAGGCCCAGGCGGGCGAAGTCGAGGAGTACTTCCTGCGCGCGGATGTGAGCCCGGCTCAACGCCACGCCGTGGTCGCGGACGGCCTCCACCTCGCGCAGCAGTGACCTGCCGGAGTTCTCGGCCCGCTCGCCTTCCAGCAGACCGGTCAGGCTGCGGGCCGTGTGCAACTGGCCCTCCACGTACTGCGTGTGCAGCTCCAGGTGCCTGGTGGCCGCCTCCACCAGGGCGTGCTCCTCCGCTGCCGGTGCCGAGCGCGGCGCCGCCACGGCGGGTGCGGGCATGGCGGGTGTGGGCGTGGCGGGTGCGAGCGTGGCGGGGGTGCGCTCGAAAGGCTCGTTCAGCGCGGCGCTGTACCGGTCACGGCAGGCTGTCACCGCGAACGACGGCCCCTCCAGCAGCCTGGCGACGGGAGAGGGGGCAGCGGCACGGGGTGCGGCGACAGGCGCGTCGTAACGGTTGATGTCGCGGATGTCCATGCCGAGGACCGCCAGCCGTAGTGCGGCGCACTTCAAGGAAGCCGCGCTGTCGCCTCCCGGCCCGGCGTCGGTGGCGATGACCTCCACGTCGGCGCCATCCAGAGTCCGTTGGACCAGGCGCGTCAGCACCTGCTTGGGCCCGCACTCCACGAAGACGCGGAAGCCCTCCGCGTACAGCTCCCGCACCCGGCCCGCGAAGTCCACGGGCCGCACCATCTGTTCGACGAGCGTGCGGTTGTTGGCCGGGAGGTCGTCGCCGTAACGGGCGCCCGGCGTGTTCGCCAGGACGGGGACCAGCGGCCGGCCGACCCCCACACGCTCCACGGCCCGGCCGAAGCCGTCGACGGCGTGCTCGATCAGGGGAGTGTGGAACGCGGCGGCGACCGGGAGCCGGTGGGAGGCGATGTCCACGGTCGCGCAGAAGTCGGTGAACGCCCGGACCGCGTCCGTGGGGCCTCCGACCACGATTTCATCTACGGCGTTGATGTTGCAGAGGGTCACGCCGGGATGGTCTGCGGCCATGTCCTCCCAGCGCTCCAGGGACATACGTGCCGCGGCCATCGTCCCCGGGTCGTCCCCGGAGCCCACCGGCGGTTCCATGGCCCGGCCGCGCTCACGCGTCAGGGCGAGGCACCCCTCGTCGGTGAGGCTGTCGGCGGCCCACAGCGCGGTCAGCTCGCCGCAGCTGTGACCGAGCAGTCCCTGGGGGTGGAGACCCACCTCGCGCAGGTAGCGGAACTGCCCCATCGCCAGGGCCACGACCGCGCACTGCGCGTACGAGGTGCGTTGCAGCGTGGCAGGGGCGGCAGGCTGCCCCGGGGGCGGGTAGACCGCCTGCGCGAGGGTTTCCTCCTCGTCCTGCCACCGCATGTTGGCCTCGTCGAAGGCGCGCCGCACGGGAGGGATGCCGACGAGCGCTTCCAGGCCCATGTTCTCGTACTGGCTGCCCTGGCCGGAGAAGAGCGCGGCCACCTTGGCACCCGCGGGCATCGCTACACGCCGGTAGTAGGCCTTGCCGGGCAGGCTCCAGTCGTCGCGGCCCGGGGCGGACTCGATGGCCTCGGCGCTCCGCGAGATCAGGGCGGCCAGTTCCGCCTCGTCGGCGGCGAGAATTCCCAGCCGTACGTGGTGGGCGGGGATGGGTCCGCCGGACTCCGGCTCCGTGCCTTCGCGCAACTGGCGCAGCAGGGCTTCCGCGTCGGGAGCGTGCCACAGCCGCGCCCGCGGAATGCTGTGCAAGGTCAGCGCCTCCTGGTCCGCGGTGCGGTGCTCCTCCAGGACGGCGTGGAAGTTGACGCCCCCGAATCCGAAGGCCGACACGGCCCCGCGGCGCACCGGGCGGTGCGGGTCGAGCACCCACGGCCGGGTCCGCGTGTTGACATACAGCGCGCCGTCGGCCGCGTCGTTGACGGTGTCCACGTTGATGGTCGGCGGCAGGACCTTGTGGTGCAGCGCGAGGGCGGCCTTGATGAGACCCACGGCCCCGGCCGCCGCCTTGGTGTGCCCGACCTGGGACTTCACACTCCCGATCGCGACACTGCGGGGCCGGGCGGAGTCCCCCAGAAGCGTTCGCAGGGCCGTGAGTTCGACGGAATCCCCCACGGCCGTGCCGGTTCCGTGTGCCTCGATCAGTTCCACGCAGTCCGCGCTGAATTCAGCGTCGGCATAGGCGCGGCGGAGCGCCCGCAATTGTCCTTGTCCGGAGGGCGCGTACATGCTGTTCGTCCGCCCGTCGCTGGACCCTCCCAAACCACGGAGAACGGCGTAGACGCGGTTACCGTCACGCTCGGCGTCCGCGAGCCGCTTGAGTGCCAGCATGCCGATTCCCTCGCCGATCAGCGTGCCGTCCGCCGAGGCGTCGAAAGGCTTGATGAGTCCGCTCGGGGACAGTGCGGGCGTCTTGCTGAAGCACATGAATGCCGTGAGTGAATTGTCGGCGTCGCAGCCACCGGTGATCATCAAATCGGCCCGGTGTTCCACGAGTTCACTCGCGGCCATACGCAGGGCCGCCAGGGAGCTGGCGCAGGCCGCGTCGACGGTGCAGTTCGCGGCGCCCAAATTGAATCGGTTCGCGATGCGGCCGGAGACCACGTTCGGCAGGATTCCGGGAAAGCTGTCCTCGGTCCACCCGGGGGCCGCCGCCTTGAACCGCTTCTCGATTTCGAGGGCTTCCCGCTCCGACAGGCCGACGCTGAGGGCCGCCTCGCGCACGACATGGCCGTAGAGGCGTGAGCCGAGCGGGAACATCGTGGTGTTCTGCCCGCATACGCCGAGCATGACGCCGGTGCGCGCAGGGTCGTACCAGGGCGCCTCCTCGCATCCGGCGTCCCGCAGTACTTCCTTCGCCACCTCCAGGCTCAGGAGCTGGACCAGGCCGATGGAGTCGAGTGCCGTAGGCGGAATCGCGTGTTCGGCCGGATCGAAGACGGCGGCGGGCAGGAATCCGCCACGGCGGGCGTATGTCTTGTCCTCCGCGAACATGTCGGGGTCGTAGTGCTCGTCGATTCGCCAATGACTTTCGGGGACTTCGGTGATGCAGTCCCGCCCCGCCAGTACGTTGCTCCAGAATTCGCGGACATCGCGCGCCTCTGGAAACATCCCGGCGATACCGACAACGGCAAGGGGATTCCTGGACATTCGGAAGTCAACTGAGTCTGTCATTCGACCCTCATGTATGAAGATAATGGCACCGAGATGGCCTGGTCGGATGTCCGCATTCGAGAACCTTCGGACCAGACTAGTCGAAATGCCGTCGCGCCTCGTAACCCCCCGGCGCGCCAAGCTAAAACCGTCAACCCTGAATTAACTAGAGGGATGAGATGGAATTAGATGGGATTATTGACCGCACAAGCACGGCCAGTTCCTCGCGGAACAGTTTGTCCGGGGTGAGGGTCTGGGTGCGCAGGTGGCCGCACCGGCGAGGCCGGTGCAGACCCGGTGCGCGGCCTGCGGCGCGCCCGTACGGTCGGGCCATGACACTTCGCTACGAGCACTTCCGCGCCCTGCACCACTCGCCGGGCGCGCCCCTCCTGCTCCCCAACGCCTGGGACCACGCGTCGGCCGCCGCCCTGGCCGCCGCCGGGTTCCGGGCGGTCGGGACGACCAGTCTCGGGGTGGCCGCCGCGGCGGGGCTGCCCGACGGGAACGGGTCGGGCGCCGCCCGCGAGGAGACCCTGCGGCTCGCCCGCGGCCTCGCCCGCCTCTCCGTCCTGGTCAGCGTCGACATCGAGGGCGGCTTCAGCGACCGCCCCGAGGAAGTCGCCGCGCTCGCGGTGAAGTTGGCGGACGCGGGGATCGTGGGCGTCAACATCGAGGACGGCCGCGCGGACGGCACGCTGGCCGACCTCGAACGGCAGTGCGCGGTGCTGAGGGCCGTGAAGGAGGCGACGGATGGCCGCCTCTTCATCAACGCCCGCACGGATACGTACTGGCTGCCGGGGGATCATGCGGCGCAGACCGAGGACCGGCTCGCCGCGTACGAACAGGCGGGCGCGGACGGTCTGTTCGTGCCGGGCCTGCGGGACGTACGGGTCATCACCCGGCTGGCCTCGCAGTTCGCCGCGCCCCTCAACATCCTGCACTCGCCCGACGGGCCGTCCCTCCCCGAACTCGCCGCGGCCGGTGTGCGGCGCGTCAGTTGCGGCTCGCTGCTGTTCCGCGCGGCGCTGCGGGGCGCTGTCGCGGCGGCCGAGGCGGTGCGGGACGGCGCCGCCCTCCCGGCGGGCATCCCGTCCTACGCCGACACGCAGGCGCTGTCCGAGCGCTTCTCCTGACGGCTGCGGCGTGTCAGGGACCTGTTCGGGGGCAGCGTGGTTTCCACCGGGCTGTGCGAGCCCGGGAGAGCCGGAGAGAGGGCCCCGTCATGGCTGTGGCGTTCCTGTGCGTGTTCATCGTGGTGGCGGCGGTCCAGTTGGTGAAGCCGCGGCTTCTGTGGAGGGCGAACCGTCCTGGCGCAGGTCACTCGCTTGAGCGGGCGGTAGGTGTGGTGGTGCTGGTCGGGGCGGTGATCATGCTGGTCGCGGAACTGACCTGAGCGTCCCGCTGACGAATGCCTGCCAGGCGGGGGCGCCGATGATCAGGGCGGGGCCCTGGGGGACCTTGCTGTCCCGTACGGGGACGACGCCGGGGACTCCGTCGGCGACCTCGACGCAGTCGCCGCCCTGGCCATTGCTGTGGCTGCTCTTACGCCAGCGAGCGGCGCCTTCGAAGTCGTAAGCGACCTCGACGCATTCACCGCTGTCTCCGCCGCTGTGGCTGCTCTTACGCCAGCGGGCGGTGCTCAAATCGTACTCGCGCATTTTCTGTAGTCCTCTGCCGCCGATCCGATCAGGGCCAGGGACGCCTCCGGTGACAGTGCGGCGGCCCTGAGTTGATCGTATGCCGCCTGTACCTGTTTCACCATTGCCGGATCATCCAGCAGGTTCCCCGAAAGCACGCCCTCCGTATAGGCAGTTGGCGGCGCGTCAGGAAACTCCATGAGCTTCAGCATCTTGCCCATGCTCGGGTAGGCCCCGGCAGAGAACGGCAGCACCTGCACCATCGCCCGGCGCTCACGTGCCGTGGCGGCGATGTGCTCCAACTGCTGGACCATGGCCGCCGGGCCCCCGACGGGGGTACGCAGAGCGGCTTCGTGCAGGATCACCCAATACACCGGCCGTGTAGCGCCCTTGAGGACGTGCGCACGATCCAGGCGGGCCTTGACTCTCTCCTCGACGTAGTCATCCGTGGCGAACGGATGACTCGCCAGGAACACCGCGCGTGCGTACTCCGGTGTTTGGAGGAGCCCCGGAACCACCGCAGGCGCGAAGTCAGAGATCTCTGTGGCGAGCCGCTCCAGTTCCGCCACGTGTGCGAAGTACTCCGCGTAGGGAGTCTCTTTGATCAGCTTGCGGCACATCCGCTCGAAAAAGCCATCCGTCCGCAGAACCTCATCGATCCGCTCGGCCACATCCAGCTGCGGCTTACGAATAGCCTGTTCGAATTGCCCAATGTAACCCCCGGAGACGAAAACCCTCGTCCCCAGCGCCGTCTGCGTGATCCCCGCGTCCTCGCGGCGCCGCTTCAGCTCCGTGCCGAAGAACTCCCACGCCGCCTGACGTGAACCATTGGCCATGGCCAACCGCCTTCCGCTGCCCCGCAGTTGTAGAGGGCAGACTCCTGCCGAGTGTAGGCGCGATGCGTCACCGTAGGGGAGCGAAGAGTGAAATCCGAGGGCGAAGGGGAGTCACGTGAAGGCGGAATCAAAGCGCCACGCAGTGGTATGCGTCGAACAGGCGGAGGAAACATTGAGGGAATTGCGCGCCGCACTCACGCGAGCGGGAATTACGCTGCCGTCCCTGCGGATCGACCCCGCGACGATCGCGAGGGAGGCACCCTGCCCGCGCATCGAATTGGGCGGATGTTCCGTCGACGTGGCGCGACGCCTGACGGCCGCGCTGAGGAGTGCGCCGTGAACCTTCCCGCGAACCTCCCCGTCGGCTCGTACGTCGTCGACACCCGCAACGGCCGCGTCGGCCGGGTCATGGGACACGAGGGCCCGTACGTCCAGCTGCGCCCCTACGGGGGCGGCCGAGAGTGGGACTGCGCCCCGGAGGCGGTCCGCACGGCGACCACGGCGGAGCGGCTGCGCGCGGCGACGGCGTACGCGAACGCCCGCAGCCGGGGCGAGGTGCCTTGACGCTCAGCCGTACCAGGTGATGTTGCAGACGTAGACGCACTCATGACGCGGAACGGGCAGGAAGCTGATGAAGCCACGCCCGCCGAGGAGGTCGAATTCCCGTAAGCCGCCTTCGCGGTCGATCGGCCGGCCGACCCTGACGGAGTCCGGGCCTAGCGCCGCCAGCTCGGTGCTCAGCCGCTCGACCTCGGCGATGACGCCCGGCGGGACTCCGGCGGTGAGGTACTCCTCGCTCGGGTTCCAGTCCCAGGACCAGTCGGTCACAGGCCGGCCTCCGCTTCCGCCTCGTCGCGGATGCGGCGGATCTCGGTGATGGCGTCCGTCGGGTCCTCCTCCGCCGCGTTCACCAGCCGTTCCAGGGCGTGGAGGCGGGCCGCGCGCTGCGGATGGCGTTCGATCGCGACGAAGACGGCCCATGAGTGGATGAAGGCGCGCAGGGGAGCGAGGCTCTGCGTCTGCTGGGCGTTCGTCGTCGCCTCGAAGAGGTGCTGGGTGAGCGCGGGGATCCGGCTGGGCGCGATCCGGGCCACGGCGGCCCGCAGCGCGTCGGGTGTCAGCTCGGGCATCGGGATCAGGGGCTCGTACGGGCCGTCGGGCTGGACGCTCACAGGGGCCTCCGGTGCGGGTGGGGCTGACCTCTCGTACGGTACCGGGCCGCACCGGCACCACGCCGGGTTTCCGTACCCGGCAGCCGTAGCGCCGCCGCGGCTCGGTTGCTCCCCGAGGACCTGGGAGGTCAGTCCGTACGCGAGAATGGCCCCATGAGTCTGTTCCGCGACGACGGCATCGTGCTGCGCACCCAGAAGCTGGGTGAGGCGGACCGGATCATCACGCTGCTCACGCGCGGTCACGGGCGCGTACGCGCGGTGGCGCGCGGGGTGCGGCGCACCAAGTCCAAGTTCGGGGCCCGGCTCGAACCCTTCTCCCACGTCGACGTGCAGTTCTTCGCGCGCGGGAGCGACCTCGTCGGACGCGGGCTGCCCCTCTGTACGCAGAGTGAGACCATCGCGCCGTACGGCAGCGGGATCGCCTCCGACTACGCCCGCTACACCGCCGGCACGGCCATGCTGGAGACGGCGGAGCGGTTCACCGACAACGAGGGTGAGCCCGCCGTCCAGCAGTATCTGCTGCTCGTGGGCGGGCTGCGCGTCCTTGCCCGCGGGGAGCACGAGCCGCACCTCGTCCTCGACGCCTTCCTGCTGCGCTCCCTCGCCGTGAACGGCTACGCGCCCAGCTTCGACGAGTGCGCGAAGTGCGGCCTGCCCGGACCGAACCGCTTCTTCTCCGTCGCGGCGGGCGGATCCGTCTGCGTGGACTGCCGGGTGCCCGGCAGCGTCGTACCGTCCGCGGAGACCCTCACCCTGCTCGGCGCGCTGCTCACCGGCGACTGGGAGACGGCCGACGCGTGCGAGGCGCGGCACGCGCGCGAGGGCAGCGGGCTGGTTTCGGCCTATCTGCACTGGCATCTGGAGCGCGGGTTGCGCTCCCTGCGGTACGTGGAGAAAAGCTGAGCAGTACCAGTACCACCCCGCACCACCCTCAAGTCACGTAGGAGAGAGAGCCCATGGCACGACGCGGAATCCTCGGCCGGTCCCGCCGCGAGTACAAGACCCCCGAACCGCACCCCACGGGCGTACGACCGCCGAAGATCCCCGGCGAGCTTGTGCCCAAGCACGTCGCCATCGTCATGGACGGCAACGGCCGGTGGGCGAAGGAGCGCGGGCTGCCCCGCACCGAGGGGCACAAGGTCGGCGCGGAGCGCGTCCTCGACGTGCTCCAGGGCGGCATCGAGATGGGCGTCGGCGCCATCTCCCTCTACGCCTTCTCCACGGAGAACTGGAAGCGCTCCCCGGACGAGGTGAAGTTCCTGATGAACTTCAACCGCGACTTCATCCGCAAGACCCGCGACCAGCTCGACGAGCTGGGCATCCGCGTGCGCTGGGTGGGCCGCATGCCCAAGCTGTGGAAGTCGGTCGCCAAGGAGCTGGAGATCTCCCAGGAGCAGACCAAGGGCAACGACAAGCTGACCCTGTACTTCTGCATGAACTACGGCGGCCGCGCCGAGATCGCCGACGCCGCCCAGGCCCTCGCCGAGGACGTGAAGGCGGGCCGCCTCGACCCCGCCAAGGTCAGCGAGAAGACCTTCGCGAAGTACCTGTACTACCCGGACATGCCGGACGTCGACCTGTTCCTGCGCCCCAGCGGCGAGCAGCGCACCTCCAACTACCTGCTCTGGCAGAGCGCGTACGCCGAGATGGTCTTCCAGGACGTCCTGTGGCCGGACTTCGACCGCCGCGACCTGTGGCGCGCCTGTCTCGAATACGCCTCACGCGACCGCCGCTTCGGCGGGGCGATCCCGAACGAGCAGCAGATCGCCGAGAGCTAGCCGGCATACGTGGACGAGGGGGCCCGCGCTGTGACAGCGCGGGCCCCCTCACTCACGTACGGATGCCTACTTGCTCGCGCACTCCGCGCAGGTGCCGAAGATCTCGACCGTGTGCGCCACGTTCACGAAGCCGTGCTCCGCGGCGATCGCCTCGGCCCACTTCTCCACCGCCGGGCCCTCCACCTCGACCGCCTTGCCGCAGACGCGGCAGACCAGGTGGTGGTGGTGGTCGCCGGTCGAGCAGCGGCGGTAGACCGTCTCGCCCTCGCTGGTGCGCAGCGCGTCCACCTCGCCGGCGTCGGCCAGCGACTGGAGCGTGCGGTAGACCGTGGTCAGACCGACCGAGTCGCCCTTGTGCTTGAGCATGTCGTGCAGCTCCTGCGCACTGCGGAACTCGTCCACGTCGTCGAGTGCCGCGGCCACCGCCGCGCGCTGGCGGGTGGACCTGCCTCGAACCGGGGCTCCCACGGTTGTCTCCTCGCGTCTGCGCTCTGGTCTGGGCCTGCCGGGCCATTGTGCCAGGTCGGCCGCGGGCCAGGTCAGGTCCTGGCCACCGGCTGGGCCGGAACCGAGCACTCCGCGGGATCGCCCGCCGACTCGGCCGCGGCCTTGGCCCGCGCCCTGCGCCTGGCGAGTGGCGTCGCGAGGACCGTCAGGGCGATGAAGACCCCGATGGTCAGCAGCACGATCGTCGCGCCGGGCGGAACGTCCTGGTAGTACGAGGTCGCCGTGCCGCCGATCGTCACCGCGACGCCGATCGCCACCGAGATCGCGAAGGTCGCCGCGAAGCTCCGGGTGAGCTGCTGGGCTGCCGCCACCGGCACCACCATCAGCGCGGAGACCAGGAGCAGGCCCACGACGCGCATGGCGACGGTCACCGTGACGGCGGCGGTGACGGCGGTGAGCAGGTTCAGGGCGCGCACCGGAAGGCCCGTCACGCGCGCGAACTCCTCGTCCTGGCTGACCGCGAAGAGCTGGCGGCGCAGCCCGACCGTGACCAGGACCACAAAGGCGGCGAGCAGACAGATCGCCGTGACGTCCTCCTCGGAGACCGTCGAGAGCGAGCCGAAGAGGTACGACTGGAGGTTCGCGTTCGACCCGCCGGGGGCGAGGTTGATGAACATGACACCGCCCGCCATACCGCCGTAGAACAGCATCGCCAGCGCGATGTCACCGCGCGTCTTGCCGTACCAGCGGATCAGCTCCATCACGACGGCGCCGACGATCGCGACCGCCGTCGCCATCCACACGGGCGAGGCGGAGAGCAGGAAGCCGAGGCCCACGCCGGTCATCGCCACGTGGCCGATGCCGTCGCCCATCAGGGCCTGGCGGCGCTGGACGAGGTAGATGCCGACGGCGGGCGCGGTGATGCCGACGAGGACGGCGGCGAGCAGGGCCCGCTGCATGAAGGCGTATTCGAGGATTTCCATGGTTCTTGGCTCGCCCTCAGGTCAGCAGGCCGGTGCGGACCGGCTCGGCGTCGGCGTCGTGCGGGTGGACGTGGTCGTGGCCCGGCAGCGCGTGCTGGCCGACCGCCCGCGGGGGCGGCCCGTCGTGCAGGACGCAGCCGTCGCGCAGGACCACGGCACGGTCGATCAGCGGCTCCAGGGGGCCCAGCTCGTGCAGGACGAGCAGGACGGAGGCGCCCTGGGCGACCTGGTGGCGCAGGGTGGCCGCAAGGACCTCCTGGCTGGCCAGGTCGACGCCCGCCATCGGCTCGTCCATGATCAGCAGCTCCGGCTCGGAGGCCAGCGCGCGGGCGATCAGGACGCGCTGGTGCTGGCCGCCGGAGAGGGCGTTCACGGAGTCCTTGGCACGGTCGGTCAGGCCCACCAGGTCGATGGCGCGGGCCACGGCCTCGCGGTCGGCCTTGCGGAGCACGCCGAAGCGGGCGCGGGCCAGGCGGCCGGAGGTGACGACCTCGCTGATGGTGGCGGGGACGCCGCCGGCGGCCGTGGTGCGCTGCGGGACGTATCCGACGCGGGCCCAGTCGCGGAAGCGGCGGCGCGGGGTGCCGAAGATCTCCACGTCGCCGCCGCTCACGGGGACCTGGCCGATGATCGTGCGGACGGCGGTGGACTTGCCCGAGCCGTTGGCGCCGAGCAGGGCGACGACCTCTCCGCGCCCCACCGTGAGGTCGATGCCGCGCAGCACGGGGCGCGAGCCCAGCTCGGCCGTCACCTTGCGCAGGGCTATGACGGCTTCCGGGTCACCGGATGCGGTGTGCTTGCTCATGGCTCGTGCCTCCGTAGCCACAGGGGGTGGGGTCACTTGGCGCCCAGGGCCTTCTGGAGGGCCTTGAGGTTGGAGTCCATGACCTGGATGTAGTCGTCGCCCTTGGACTTCTCGGTGATGCCCTCGATCGGGTCGAGCACATCGGTCTTGAGCTGGGCGTCCTTCGCCAGGGTCTTGGCGGTGCGGTCGCTGACGAGGGTTTCGTAGAAGACGGTGGTGACGCCGTCCTCCTTCGCCATCTCCTGGAGGTCCTTGACGCGCTTGGCGCTCGGCTCGCCCTCGGGGTCCAGGCCGCTGATGGCCTCCTCGGTGAGGCCGTAGCGCTCGGCGAGGTAGCCGAAGGCGGCGTGAGTGGTGATGAAGACCCGGGAGTCCGCCTTGGTGTCCTTCAGGCCGTCTTCGAAGCGCTTGTTCAGGCCATCGAGGTTCTTCACGAGCTTCGCGGTGTTCTTCTTGTACGTCGCCGCGTGGTCCGGGTCGGCCTTCTCCAGGGCCTTGCCGACGCCCTTGGCGACCTCGGCGTACTTCACCGGGTCGAGCCAGATGTGGGGGTCGGAGCCCTCGTGGTCGTGGTCGTGGCCGTGGTCGTGACCTTCGTGGCCCTCTTCCTCGTGGCCCTCTTCCTCATGGCCCTCTTCCTCGTGCCCGCCGACCTCGGTGCCGTGCTTCTCCATGCTGGTGAGGGAGGCGGCGTCGACCTTGGTCTTGATGCCGGACTGGTCGATCGCGTCGTCGACGGCGGGCTGGAGGCCCTTCAGGTACACGGCGACGTCGGACTCCTCCAGCTGGCCGCGCTGCTTGGCGGAGACGTCGAGGTCGTGCGGCTCCTGGCCGGGCTCGGTGAGGTTGGTGACGGAGACGTGGTCGCCGCCGATCTGCTCCGCGAGGTACTGCATGGGATAGAACGACGCCACCACGTCGAGCTTGCCGTCCTTGTCGTCCGCGGCGGAGGAGCAGGCGGTCAGGCCCGTGAGACCGAGGACCGTCGCGGAGGCGAGGGCGGCGGTGGGTATGAGGCGTCGTCGTACGTTCATGACACTCATTTTCAACAAATGTGGAAACGATTGTCAACAAGGGTCTCCGTGAGGGCCCCGGCGAGAGCCCGGGCGAAGGGCCCGGGGCCGCTTGTGGGGAACCGATTTGATTAGGGGGGTCAGGCCGCCGGTAACCTGAGGCATTCGCCTCGCCCACCGTCTTATGAAGAGAGCACCGTGGCCGCCGACAAGATCGACACCATCGTCAGCCTGAGCAAGCGCCGTGGCTTCGTTTTCCCCTGTAGCGAGATCTACGGCGGCCAGCGCGCCGCCTGGGACTACGGACCGCTGGGCGTCGAGCTGAAGGAGAACCTCAAGCGCCAGTGGTGGCGCTACATGGTCACCTCGCGCGAGGACGTCGTCGGCATCGACTCGTCGGTGATCCTGGCGAGCGAGGTCTGGCAGGCCTCCGGCCATGTCGCGACCTTCTCCGACCCGCTCACCGAGTGCCTCTCCTGTCACAAGCGCCACCGCGCCGACCACCTGGAAGAGGCCTACGAGGCCAAGCACAACCGCCCGCCGGCCAACGGCCTCGCGGACATCAACTGCCCCAACTGCGGTACGAAGGGCCAGTTCACCGAGCCCAAGCAGTTCTCGGGGATGCTCGCCACGCACCTCGGCCCGACGCAGGACAGCGGCTCCGTCGCCTATCTGCGCCCCGAGACCGCGCAGGGCATCTTCACCAACTTCGGCCAGGTCCAGCAGACCTCGCGCCGCAAGCCGCCCTTCGGCATCGCGCAGATGGGCAAGTCCTTCCGCAACGAGATCACGCCCGGCAACTTCATCTTCCGCACCCGCGAGTTCGAGCAGATGGAGATGGAGTTCTTCGTCAAGCCGGGCGAGGACGAGCAGTGGCAGGAATACTGGATGGAGCAGCGCTGGAACTGGTACACCGGCCTGGGCCTGCGCGAGGAGAACATGCGGTGGTACGAGCACCCGAAGGAGAAGCTCTCCCACTACTCCAAGCGCACCGCTGACATCGAGTACCGCTTCCAGTTCGGCGGCAGCGAGTGGGGCGAGCTGGAAGGCGTCGCCAACCGCACCGACTACGACCTGTCCGCGCACTCCAAGGCGTCCGGCCAGGACCTGTCCTACTTCGACCAGGAGGCCGGCGAGCGCTGGACTCCGTACGTCATCGAGCCCGCCGCCGGTGTCGGCCGCACGATGCTCGCCTTCCTCCTCGACTCCTACATCGAGGACGAGGCGCCGAACGCCAAGGGCAAGCTGGAGAAGCGGACGGTCATGCGCTTCGACCACCGCATCGCGCCGGTCAAGGTCGCGGTCCTGCCTCTCTCGAGGAACCCGGAGCTGTCGCCGAAGGCCAAGGGCCTTGCCACCGCCCTGCGGCAGAACTGGAACATCGAGTTCGACGACGCGGGCGCCATCGGCCGCCGCTACCGCCGCCAGGACGAGATCGGCACGCCGTACTGCGTGACGGTCGACTTCGACACCCTCGACGACAACGCCGTGACGGTGCGCGAGCGTGACTCGATGAAGCAGGAGCGGGTCTCCCTCGACCAGATCGAGGGCTACCTCGCGGCGCGGCTCGTGGGCTGCTGACGCGGGTATGTCCGCTGAGTGAAGCTGGGCGGAGGCCCCCGGTTCCGGTTTCGGAACCGGGGGCCTTTGTGCACACTGGGGCGCATGCCTACCCCCACGACCACGAGCAGGGTCAGACGCTGGGACCAGCACGGGCGCGAGCACGTCGTCGAGGTCCAGAAGGCGGGCATGCAGCGGCAGTTGAAGTGCGGGACCTGCGGGTGGCGCAGGAAGGCGCAGTTCCTGCCGTGGCTCAAGGCGGAGGAGCACTTGGTGCGGGAGCACCAGGCGACGGTGGATCCGTCGGCTCCGGCCTCTTAGGCCGTGGGCGTCTGCACGAGGATCGCCGTGTCCTGCGGGTGCGGGGTGAGCAGCAGCGTCATGTCGTACGCGCGGGGCGGGGCGCCGTCCCGCGGGGTGATCCCGAGCGTGCGCGGGGCGAAGTCGCCGACCGAGCGGCAGGCCCACCAGTGCGCCAAGTCCGGGCGCGCGGAGGCCAGTCGGCGGGTGAGCCGCTGGAAGGTGGCGTCGGTGGGGCGGCGGTCCGCGCGGGTGCGGAAGTGCCGGTAGAGGTCCATGGCGACGGGCTCCCAGTCCGGCAGCAGCCGCTGGTGGGGCTCGTCGCCGACCAGCAGGAGCAGCAGATTGCGGCGCTCCTCGGGGAGGCCGGCGGGGTCCGGCCACAGGTCGGCGTACGCGCGGTTCCAGGCGAGGATGTCCAGCGCGGGCCCGAGGAGGAGGGCGGGGCTGTCGGGCCAACTGTCCAGGAG
>NZ_WMBF01000142.1:0-14137 GCF_019400875.1 Streptomyces anatolicus
ACCCCGAACTCACCCGTCCCGAAGAGACAGCGACCCACCCGGGCGTCACCCCCTACGCCGCCGACATCACCCTCTCCAAGCCGTCGAAGTCCTCCACGCACTTGCCGCAGCCCAGCGCCACGCTGTCCAGGGGGTCATCGGCGGCGAAGACGGGGATGCCCGTGGCGGAGGCGATGCGGAGGTCGAGGCCGGGGAGCAGGGCGCCGCCGCCCGTCAGGACGATGCCGTGCTCCATGATGTCGCCGGAGAGTTCCGGCGGGCACTCCTCAAGCGTCGTCTTGACCGCCGCGATGATCTGCTCGACGGGCTCGTCGAGAGCGCCCCGCACCTCCGGCACCGTCAGATCCACCGTCTTCGGCAGCCCGCCCACCTTCTCGCGGCCCCGCACGGTGAACGTCCGGTCCTCGAACTCCTCGCGCCCCGGCACGGGCCACGCGGAGCCGATCGCGACCTTGATGTCCTCGGCGGTGCGCTCGCCCACCAGGAGCGAGTGCCGCTTGCGGACGAAGTCGGTGATCGCCGTGTCCAGGCGGTCGCCGCCCACCCGCAGCGACTGCGCCGTGACGATCCCGCCCAGCGAGATGACGGCGACCTCGGACGTGCCGCCGCCGATGTCGACGACCATCGAGCCGCGCGGCTCGCCGACCGGCAGGCCCGCCCCGATCGCGGCGGCCATCGGCTCCTCGATGAGGTGGACGGCCCGCGCCCCGGCCTGCTGCGAGGCGTGCACGATGGCCCGCCGCTCGACAGGGGTGACCCCGCTCGGCACGCAGACGACCATGCGGATGCGGGGCCGCCGCCCCGGCACGGCCTTGCGCACGAAGTGCCGGATCATCTCCTCGGCCGCCTCGTAGTCGCTGATCACGCCGTCCCGCAACGGACGGATCGCGGTGATGGACCCGGGCGTACGCCCGATCGTCTCCTTGGCCTCCGTGCCCACGGCGAGCACCTTGCCCCTGCCGCCCCTGTCCGCCCGCACGGCGACCACGGACGGTTCGTTGAGCACGATCCCCTTGCCGCGCACGTAGAGGAGGGTGTTCGCAGTGCCGAGGTCGATACCTATGTCCATGATCGCCAAGTTTGCCGGGCGGCCCCGGAAAGCGGAGGGACTTTGGTCCCGAATCGGACGGGCCGAAGGTCCCGAGGGGGTGGTGCGCGGGAGGCGCGAGGCCCGCGTGGGGTCCGACCGACAGGTCCGGACGCCGAGTGTCGGTGCCGCTCCGTAGACTGACGTACGTGAGTGACCTCCCCCCGCACGACGAGCACGCCGACCGCCCCGCCGACGACGACGCCTTCGACGAGATCGTCGGCGCCGAGACCGACCGCGACCCCGACCTCGCCGTGATCGAGGCGGGCAGCCGCACCCTGCGCGCCCAGGCGGGCCCGCCGCAGGGCGACATCCCCGCCCGGCCCACCGACCCGGAGGTGGACAAGGCGCTGCGCGAGGTCGAGACGGAGCTGGCGGGCCGCTGGGGCGAGACGAAGCTGGAGCCCTCGGTCAGCCGGATCGCCGCGCTGATGGACGTCCTGGGCGAGCCCCAGCGCGCGTACCCCTCGATCCACATCACGGGGACGAACGGCAAGACGTCCACGGCCCGCATGATCGAGGCCCTGCTCTCCGCCTTCGAGCTGCGCACCGGGCGGTATACGTCGCCGCACGTCCAGTCGATCACCGAGCGGATCAGCATGGACGGCGCCCCCATCGAGGCCGAGCGCTTCGTGGAGACCTACAACGACATCAAGCCGTACGTGGAGATGGTCGACGCCCGCCAGGAGTACCGGCTCTCCTTCTTCGAGGTCCTCACCGGCATGGCGTACGCGGCCTTCGCGGACGCCCCCGTGGACGTGGCCGTCGTCGAGGTCGGCATGGGCGGCAGCTGGGACGCGACGAACGTGATCGACGGCTCGGTCGCCGTCATCACCCCCATCGACCTGGACCACACGGACCGCCTGGGCTCCACGCCCGGCGAGATCGCCAAGGAGAAGTCCGGCATTATCAAGCCGGACGCGACGGTGATCATGGCCCAGCAGCCGGTCGACGCGGCGCAGGTGCTCCTGAAGAAGGCCGTCGAGGTCGACGCGACGGTCGCCCGCGAGGGCCTGGAGTTCGGCGTCGTCGCCCGCCAGGTCGCGGTCGGCGGCCAGCTGCTCACGCTGCGCGGCCTCGGCGGGGAGTACGAGGAGGTCTTCCTCCCGCTGCACGGCGAGCACCAGGCGCACAACGCCTCGGTGGCGCTCGCCGCGGTCGAGGCGTTCTTCGGCATCGGCTCGGAGCACGCGCGCCCGCTGGACATCGACACGATCCGCAAGGCCTTCGCCTCGGTCGCCTCGCCGGGCCGCCTCGAAGTCGTGCGCCGCTCGCCCACCGTCGTCCTGGACGCCGCGCACAACCCCGCGGGCGCCCGCGCCGCCGCCGCCGCGATCAGCGAGGCCTTCGACTTCAGCAACCTCATCGGGGTCGTCGGCGCGAGTGACGGCAAGGACATGCGGGGGCTGCTCGAAGCCTTCGAACCGATCTTCGCCGAGGTCGTCATCACGCAGAACACCAGCCACCGCGCGATGAGCGCGGACGATCTCGCCGCGATCGCCGTCGAGGTCTTCGGCGACGACCGCGTCCAGGTCGAGCCGCGCCTGCCGGACGCGCTGGAGGCCGCGATCACCCTCGCCGAGGAAGAGGGCGAGTTCGCCGGTGGCGGCGTCCTGGTCACCGGTTCCGTCATCACGGTCGGCGAGGCCCGGCTGCTCCTGGGGAGGGGCTGACTCCTATGCGTACGCTCTGCGCTTCGACGCTGATCGGCGAGTTCTTCGTCATCGGCTTCGCCGGTCTGGTCGCCATGAAGGACCCCGACCTGTCCATGGGCACGGTCTGGACGGTCAGCGGCGTCGCGATGCTGCTGTGCGTGCTGCTCTGCGGGGTGATCACGCGGCCCGGCGGGGTGCAGCTGGGCTGGGCTCTTCAGATCGCGCTGATCGCGAGTGGTTTCGTGGTGCCGGTCATGTTCTTCATGGGTGCGGTCTTTGCCGCCCTGTGGTGGGCGTCCGTCCACTTCGGGCGGAAGGTCGACGAGGCAAAGGCTAGGTTCGCCGCGCAGGCTGGCCCCGAGGCCGACGCCGCTTAATCCGTGGCCCGCGCTGGGGCGCTGTGCCCACCCGTTCCGCCCTGCGGAACGACTGCCCACAGCCGGTGGGTAATGTGCGGCTCATCCCACCTCGATCCGTAGTGATCACGGAAACCTTTTGGAGCCGCACATGAGCCAGCGCACCCTTGTCCTGTTGAAGCCCGACGCCGTCCGTCGTGGGCTGATCGGGGAGATCATCGGGCGGATCGAGCGCAAGGCGGGCTGGACGATCTCCGCGCTGGAGCTGCGGTCGCTGGACCAGGAGACCCTGGAGCAGCACTACGGCGAGCACAAGGGCAAGCCGTTCTACGAGCCGCTGATGGGCTTCATGGCCTCCGGCCCCGTCGTCGCCCTCGTCGTCGAGGGTGAGCGCGTCATCGAGGGCGTGCGCGCGCTCGCGGGCCCGACCGACCCGATCGCCGCCGCGCCCGGCTCCATCCGCGGCGACTTCGGCGTGATCGTCCGGGAGAACCTGATCCACGCCTCGGACTCCGAGGAGTCCGCCGAGCGCGAGCTGAAGATCTTCTTCCCGGGTCTGGCGTAACGCCACTCGCGCGACGCGCTGACGACACGTCAGTGGGATGCCGCCCCGGACGGCCGGTCGAATCCGGCCGTCCATTGGTATATGCGCCCCAATTGGGGGAACGCGTGCCCCCGATGGCACGTCTCCAAGAGCGGGGCGGCACATCATCTGCTGACAATGGCGAAGACCCTCGCGCCGTCTTCGCGCGGCCGAGACTACGATGGAAGCCTCCACTGCCACTCAGCACCCACCTCGCCTACCTAAAAAGCCATCACAAGCTCCAATAGGGAAGGCCAGACGCATCCTCATGGGGAACAACATGTCGTTCATCGGCCGTGACATGGCTGTCGACCTCGGGACCGCCAACACGCTGGTGTACGTCAGGGGTCGGGGGATCGTACTCAACGAGCCGTCCGTCGTCGCGATCAACACCAACACCGGTGGCATCCTCGCGGTCGGCGCCGAGGCGAAGAAGATGATCGGGCGCACGCCCGGCAACATCGTCGCGGTGCGCCCGCTGAAGGACGGAGTCATCGCCGACTTCGAGATCACCGAGCGCATGCTCCGCTACTTCATCCTGAAGATCCACAAGCGGCGCTATCTCGCCCGCCCCCGTGTGGTCGTCTGTGTGCCCTCCGGCATCACCGGAGTGGAGCGCCGCGCCGTCATCGAGGCCTCCTCGCAGGCCGGCGCGCGCCAGGTGCACATCATCGAGGAGCCCATGGCCGCCGCCATCGGCTCCGGCCTGCCCGTCCACGAGGCCACGGGCAACATGGTCGTGGACATCGGCGGCGGCACCACCGAGGTCGCCGTCATCTCGCTCGGCGGAATCGTCACGGCACAGTCCATCCGCGTCGCCGGCGACGAGCTGGACAACGCGATCATCCAGCACATCAAGAAGGAGTACTCCCTCCTCCTCGGCGAGCGCACGGCCGAGCAGATCAAGATCACCATCGGTTCGGCGTACGACATGGACGCCGACGAGCACACCGAGATCCGCGGCCGCGACCTGGTCTCCGGCCTGCCCAAGACCGTGGTCATCTCCGCCGCCGAGGTCCGCAAGGCGATCGAGGAGCCGGTCAACGCGATCGTGGACGCGGTCAAGACCACCCTCGACAAGTGCCCGCCGGAGCTGTCCGGCGACGTGATGGACCGCGGCATCGTCCTGACCGGCGGCGGCGCCCTGCTGCGCGGCCTCGACGAGCGGCTGCGCCGCGAGACCGGAATGCCGATCCACATCGCCGAGGACCCGCTGGACAGCGTGGCGCTCGGCTCCGGAAAGTGCGTCGAGGAGTTCGAGGCGTTGCAGCAGGTGCTCGACGCCCAGCCACGCAGATGATCTGAACGCGAAACATCCGCCGTACGAGTGCCTGTCACTTCGTGCGGCGGATCGTTGATATAGAGGCAAGAGAAGAATTCGGGCAACGCAGAAGAATTCCCCATAACCTCGTGGAACGCGCAGATTCCACGGAATCCGATTGAGGAAGGCACGCCGCCGCACGTGAGGGACACACGAGAGAGCCGGCTGCTCCTGGTGCTGCTGATCGCCATCGCGTTCGCTTTGATCACGGTGGACATCCGCGGTGGTGAGGACTCGCCGGTCGATGGTGCCCGCCAGGCCGCCGCCACCGTCTTCGGTCCGGTCGAGGAGGGGATGTCCTCCGCCGTCGACCCGATCGGGAACGCCATCGGCGCGGTCCGTGACTCCGGCGAGCGACACGACCGCATCGCCGAACTGGAGCGGCAGAACGCCGCGTTGAAGGCGAAGCTCGGCAGCGACGACCGCAACCGCAGCCGCGTACGCCAGCTCGACGGCATGCTGAAGACGGCGGGCGCCGGACAGTACGGCATCAAGGGCGCCGAGGTCATCGGCATAGGAGCGGCCCAGGGCTTCTCCTGGACCGTCACCATCGACGCGGGCGCCAAGGACGGCATCAAGCGCGACATGACCGTCCTCAACAGCGACGGCCTCGTCGGCCGCGTCACCACGGTCGGCCCGGGCACCGCCACCGTCCTGCTCGCCAACGACCCCGACTTCACCGTCGGCACCCGCCTGGAGAAGACCGACGAACTGGGCTTCGCCACCGGCCAGGGCGACCGCCCGCTCTCCGTCCAGCTGCTCAACGGCAAGGCCAAGGTCAAGAAGGGCGACCGCCTGGTCACCTTCGGCTCGCAGAAGGACCGGCCGTTCGTGCCCGGCGTCCCGGTCGGCGAGGTCGTACGCGTCGACCCCTCCGGCGGCGACCTCACCCGCAACGTCTACGTGAAGCCGTACGTAGGGTTCACCAAGCTCGACATCGTCGGCGTCGTCGTCGAGGCGCCCCGCGAGGACCCGCGCGACACGGTTCTGCCGAAGAAGCCCGAGAAGCCCAAGCCGACCCCGACGGTGACCGTCACGGCGACCCCGTCGGGAGAGCCGCCGGTCGACGGCGCGGCCAACGGCGACGAGCAGTAGGAGACCGGACCCATGCGCTTCAACCGAATCCTGCTCTCCACCACCCTCGTCGTCGTCGCCCTGGTCATCCAGGTCAGCGTCCTGGCCAGACTCCAGCTGCCGGGCGCGGTGCCGGACCTGGTGCTGCTCACCGTCCTCGGCCTCGCCCTGGTCTACGGCCACGTCGGCGGCGCCCTCATCGGCTTCGGCGCGGGCCTCCTCTCCGACCTGGCCCCGCCCGCCGACCACGCCGCCGGGCGGTACGCGCTCGTGCTCTGCGTCGTTGGCTACCTCGCGGGCCTCGCCAAGCCCGACGGCGGCCGGCTGCGCTCCGCCACCGGCCCGCTCTTCGTGGTCGTCAGCGCCGCCCTCGGCTCGACCCTGCTCTACGCGGGCGTGGGCGCCCTCGTCGGGGACACCGCCGCACGCCATGTGGGCCTGGGCGGGCTGCTCTTCACCGCCGCCCTCTACGACCTGCTGCTCGCGCCCTTCACGGTGCCGCTGATCATCGCGCTCGCCAGACGCGCCGAGAACGACCCGCTGGGCGAGGGCTCCCCGGCCAACAAGGCCGCCGACGTCTCCTCCGGCTGGCTCGCCTCCGGCACCGGGCTGAGCATCGGCAGCCAGCGCGGCGGCCTGCGCGCCAAGGCGGCCAAGGCCCGCGTGGCACGCGCCGGACGCATCAAGGGGGTCAAGCGTCTGTGACCAACATCCCGGAGACCGGACGGACGCCACGCGTCCAGATCCGTCTCATCATCATCCAGATCCTCGTCGTCTCCCTCCTGCTCACCCTCGGCGGCCGCCTCTGGTACCTCCAGGTCCGCAATGGGGAGGAGTACGCCAAGGAGGCCTCCGGCAACCACGTCCAGCAGGTCGTCCAGCCCGCCGTACGCGGCTCGATCCTCGACGCCCGTGGCGTACCGATCGCCGACAACCACACCCGTCTCGTCGTCTCCGCGTCCCGCACGGACCTGATGAAGATGAAGGACGACGGCAAGGCGGTACTCGCCAAGCTCGCCGACGTCCTCGCCATGGACCCCAAGGACGTCGCCGACAAGGTCCGCCTCTGCGACTCCAAGACCCCCCAGCCCTGCTGGAACGGCTCGCCCTACCAGCCCATCCCGATCACGGACGAGGCCACGCCCAAGCAGGCCCTCCAGATCCGCGAGCGCTCCGAGGACTTCCCCGGCATCACCGCCGAGCCCACCGCCGTGCGCCGCTACCCCGCACCCGGCAAGTCCAACACCGCGCAGGTCCTCGGCTACCTCTCGCCCGTCACCGACGACGAGATCAACAAGGCCAAGGACACCGACTCCCCGTTCCTCCGCTCCGACCAGGTGGGCCGCTCCGGGCTCGAACGGACGTATGACAAGCAGCTGCGCGGCAAGGCGGGCGTGACCCGTTACGAGGTCGACAACCTCGGCCGCGTCATCGGCACCGCCAAGTCCGACGAGGCCGTGCCCGGCGCGAACGTCGTCACCAGCATCGACGCGCGCGTCCAGGCCGTCTCCGAGTACTGGCTGAACGACGCGATGGAGAAGGCCCGCGGCGAGTTCGACAAGAACACCGGGGAGAACTACAAGGCCGACGCGGGCGCCGTCGTCGTCATGGAGAACAAGACCGGCCGCGTCGTCTCCATGGCCTCCAACCCGTCGTACGACCCGAACGCCTGGGTCGGCGGCATCTCCGGCAAGGACTACGCCAAGCTCACCGGCAAGAAGTCCAACTACCCGCTGCTGAACCGCGCCATCCA
The DNA here is from genome assembly GCF_019400875.1 of Streptomyces anatolicus. Taxonomy (NCBI): domain Bacteria; kingdom Bacillati; phylum Actinomycetota; class Actinomycetes; order Kitasatosporales; family Streptomycetaceae; genus Streptomyces; species Streptomyces anatolicus. The sequence goes on from NZ_WMBF01000142.1 coordinate 7,830, forward strand.
GGGCCAGGCGGCCCCCGGCTCGATCTTCAAGGTCATCCCCACGGCCGCCGCCGTAAACGCGGGCTACGACTTCAACGGCCGCTACCCCTGCCCCAGTTCGTACTCCATCGGCGGCCAGACCTTCAAGAACTTCGAGTCCAAGGGGCACGGCTCCATCACCCTCGGCCAGGCCCTCGAAGTCTCCTGCGACACCGTCTTCTACAAGCTCTCGCACGACCAGTGGGCCAAGGACGGCGGCAACAAGCCGAAGCCCGACGCCAAGGACTGGTTCTACAAGACCGCCCACCAGTTCGGCCTCGGCAAGGAGACCGGCATCGACCTGCCGAACGAGGTCACCGGCCGCGTCCCCGACCGCCAGTGGAAGAAGGACTACTGGAAGGCGAACAAGGACGCCTGGTGCAAGCAGGGCAAGAAGGGCGGGGAGTACTCCGAGCGCATCGCGTACGAGAACTGCCTCGAAGGCATGAAGATGCGCGCCGGTGACTCCGTCAACTACTCCATCGGCCAGGGCGACACCCTCGTCACGCCCATCCAGATGGCCACGATCTACTCCGCCATCGCCAACGGCGGCACCATGTACGACCCCACCGTCGGCAAGGCGATCATCAGCGCCGACGGCAAGCGGATCCAGGAGATCAAGCCCAAGGCGCACGGCAAGCTGCCGATGGACGCGGAGCTGCGCAAGGACATAGACGGTGCCCTCGCGGACGTCGCGACGCGCGGTACGGCCGCGTGGCGGTTCGGCGGCTGGCCGCAGGACAAGATCCCGATGCACGCCAAGACGGGTACCGCCGAGGTCTACGGCAAGCAGACCACCTCGTGGTTCGCGACCTACACCAAGGACTACACGATCGTCATGACGATCTCCCAGGGCGGTACGGGCTCCGGCGCCTCGGGACCCGCCGTCCGCAAGATCTACGACGCGATCTACGGCCTCGACGACAGCGGCAACCAGGACCTGAAGAAGGCGCTGCTGCCCGAGCCGCAGAAGACCCTGCCGAAGATCGAGGCCGACGGATCCATCGACGCCCCGAAGATCAAGCCGTACAAGCCCGAGGCGGCCGAGCCGAAGGACGGCCAGCCGCAGGGGCAGCCGAACGGCCAGCCCGACGGGCAACAGCCCGACGGGCAACAGCCGGACGGCGGTCAGCAGGACGGGCAGCAGCAGGACGATCAGCAGGAGCTGGCCGGGGCCGTGGCCAACTGGAGGCGTGACTGATGACCGGCAGCAGTGGCTTCTCCGTCTCCGGATACGGCCCCGAGCGCTCGAACATGGCGCGGCTGCTCGCCCGCGACTCGATAGTGCGCCGCCTCGACTGGCCGATGCTGCTCGCGGCGATCGCGCTCTCCGGCATCGGCACCGCGCTCGTCTACTCCGCCACCCGCAACCGCACCGAGCTGGTCGGCGACGACCCGTACTCCTTCGCGCTCAAGCACGTCCTGAACACCGGCATCGGCTTCGCCCTGATGATCGGCACCGTCTGGCTCGGCCACCGCACGCTGCGCACCGCCGTGCCGATCCTCTACGGCATCTCCGTCTTCCTGGTCCTGCTCGTGCTCACCCCGCTCGGCGCGACCATCAACGGCGCGCACGCGTGGATCGTGCTCGGCGGCGGCTTCTCGCTCCAGCCCTCCGAGTTCGTGAAGATCACGATCATCCTCGGCATGGCGATGCTGCTCGCCGCCCGCGTCGACGCGGGCGACAAGGACCACCCCGACCACCGGACCGTCCTGCAGTCCCTCGGCCTCGCCGCCGTGCCGATAATGATCGTCCTGCTCATGCCCGACCTCGGCTCGGTCATGGTCATGGCGATGATCGTGCTCGGCGTGCTCCTCGCCTCCGGCGCCTCCAACCGCTGGGTCTTCGGGCTCCTCGGCGCGGGCGTCGCCGGTGGCGTCGCCATATGGCAGCTCGGCGTCCTGGACGACTACCAGATCGCCCGTTTCGCGGCCTTCGCCAACCCCGCGCTCGACCCGGCGGGCGTCGGCTACAACACCAACCAGGCCCGCATCGCCATCGGCTCCGGCGGTCTGACCGGCACCGGCCTGACCAAGGGCTCCCAGACCACCGGGCAGTTCGTCCCCGAACAGCAGACCGACTTCGTCTTCACCGTCGCGGGCGAGGAACTGGGCTTCGTCGGCGCGGGCGCGATCCTGCTCCTGCTCGGCGTCGTCCTCTGGCGCGCCTGCGCCATCGCGCGGGAGACCACGGAGCTGTACGGCACGATCGTCGCTGCCGGGATCATCGCCTGGTTCGCCTTCCAGGCCTTCGAGAACATCGGGATGACCCTCGGCATCATGCCGGTCGCGGGCCTTCCACTGCCCTTCGTCTCCTACGGAGGATCCTCGATGTTCGCGGTCTGGGTGGCCGTCGGACTGCTCCAGTCGATCAAGGTGCAGCGGCCGATGTCGGCGTAGGGGCGCCGAAGTCTGTTTGGCCGCGTGAATCGCGTCTAGATTCAATTCATGGCGGAGACGAAGCGTGAGATCGAGCGGAAGTACGACGTCGCGGCGGACGCCGAGCTGCCCGACCTGACCGGAGTGCCGGGGGTCGGGGAGGTCTCGGACAGAGGCGTCGCCGAACTGGACGCCGTCTACTGGGACACCCCCGACCAGCGCCTGGCCGCCGCCTCGATCACCCTGCGGCGCCGCACCGGCGGCGCCGACGAGGGCTGGCACCTGAAGCTGCCGGTCTCCCTCGCCGACGGCGTGCGGGACGAGATCCACGCGCCGCTCGCCGACACCGTGCCGTCCGCCCTGCTCGGCCTCGTGCGCTCCCGCGTCCGCGAGGCCGCACTCGTACCCGTCGTGCGCCTGCTGTCCACGCGGAACGTGCGCCACCTCCTCGACGCGCGGGGCGCACTGCTCGCCGAGGTCAGCGTCGACGGGGTGATCGCCGAACGGCTCACCCCGGGCGGCCGCACGGCCGAGTGGTCCGAGATCGAGGTGGAGCTGGCCGACGGCGGCGACCCCGCCTTCCTCGACAAGGTCGAGAAGAAGCTGAAGAAGGCGGGTGTACGACGCGCCACCGCCGCCTCCAAGCTGGCCAGGGCGCTGAAGGAGACCGCGCCCAAGGAGACCGCGCCCAAGGGACGCAAGGCGAAGAAGGCCGCAGCCGGCGAGGTCAAGCCTGCGGAGGGCGCGGTCAGCGCGGGCAAGCGGGCCGGCAAGAGCGAGGCCGTGGCCGAGGCGGTGCGGGAGGCCGTCGGGGACGGATCCGGCACCGCGGGGGACCACGTCGTCGCCTACCTCCGCGCCCAGCGCGACGCGATCGTCTCCCTGGACCCCGCCGTCCGCCGCGAACTGCCCGACTCCGTCCACCAGATGCGGGTCGCCACGCGCCGGATGCGCAGCGCCTTCAAGTCGTACCGCAAGATCCTCGACCGCACGGCCACCGACCCCGTGGGCGACGAGCTGAAATGGCTCGCGGGCGAGCTGGGCGTCGACCGCGACCAGGAAGTCCTCGCCGAGCGGCTGGTCACCCGCGTCGAGGCGCTGCCGGGAACCCTGCTCCTCGGCCCCGTGCGCGGGCGGCTGCGCATGTGGTCCGTCGCCCGCCGCGCCGACTCACGGTCCAGGACGGCCGCCGTCCTCGAAAGCGAGCGCTACCTCGCGCTCCTGGACGCCCTCGACGCCCTGCTCGCCGAGCCCCCGCTGCGCCCCGCCGCCTCCGCGCCGCCCGGCAAGGTGCTGCCCAAGGCACTCCTGAAGGACTACGCCCGCCTCGCGACCCGCGTCGAACACGCCCTCGCACTGGAACCCGGCGGGGAGCGCGACCGGGCGATGCACGAGGCGCGCAAGGCCGCCAAGCGTGCCCGGTACGCGGGCGAGGCCGCCGTCCCCGCGCTCGGCAAGCCCGCCCAGAAGTTCGCGAAGCGGATGAAGGCCGTCCAGAGCGTGCTCGGCGACCACCAGGACAGCGTGGTCGCCCGCGACGCCCTGCGCGCCCTGGCCGTCCAGGCCCACATGGCGGGCGAGAACGCCTTCGCCTGGGGCCTTCTCTACGGCCAGGAGGAAGCGAGCGCGGCCGACGGCGAGCGGGCGCTGCCGGGGGTGTGGGCCGAGGCGTCCCGGCGGAAAGTGCGGGCGGCGCTCGGCGCCTGAACCCCGGGGTACGCTTGATGGTCACCCCTGCCGGCTCATGAAGGTTCGCGATGTCTGCCGAATCGGTCTTCCCACAGCTCGAAGCTCTGCTCCCGCATGTGCAGAAGCCCATCCAGTACGTCGGCGGTGAGCTGAACTCCACCGTCAAGCCGTGGGACAGCTGCGACGTCCGCTGGGCGCTCATGTACCCCGACGCCTACGAGGTCGGGCTGCCCAACCAGGGCGTCATGATCCTCTACGAGGTCCTGAACGAACGCCCCGGCGTCCTCGCCGAGCGCACGTACAGCGTGTGGCCGGACCTGGAGGCGCTGATGCGCGAGCACCAGGTCCCGCAGTTCACGGTGGACGCCCACCGCCCGGTGAAGGCCTTCGACGTCTTCGGGCTCAGCTTCTCCACCGAGCTGGGCTACACGAACATGCTGACCGCCCTCGACCTCGCGGGCATCCCGCTGGAGTCCAAGGACCGCACCGTCGAGGACCCGATCGTCCTCGCCGGCGGGCACGCCGCCTTCAATCCCGAGCCGATCGCCGACTTCATCGACGCGGCGGTCATCGGCGACGGCGAGCAGGCCGTGCTCGACATGACGGAGATCATCCGCGCCTGGAAGGCGGAGGGCCGCCCCGGTGGCCGCGAGGAGGTCCTGCTCCGCCTCGCCAAGACCGGCTCGGTCTACATCCCGGCCTTCTACGACGTGGAGTACCTCCCGGACGGCCGCATCGGCCGCGTCGTGCCGAACCGCTCGGGCGTGCCGTGGCGCGTCTCCAAGCACACGGTCATGGACCTCGACGAGTGGCCCTACCCCAAGCAGCCCCTCGTCCCGCTCGCCGAGACCGTCCACGAGCGGATGTCCGTCGAGATCTTCCGCGGCTGCACCCGCGGCTGCCGTTTCTGCCAGGCCGGCATGATCACGCGCCCCGTGCGGGAGCGAAGCATCACCGGCATCGGCGACATGGTCGAGAAGGGTCTCAAGGCGACCGGCTTCGAAGAGGTCGGCCTGCTCTCGCTCTCCTCCGCGGACCACACCGAGATCGCCGAGGTCGCCAAGGGCCTCGCCGACCGGTACGAGGAGGACAAGATCGGTCTGTCCCTCCCCTCGACCCGCGTCGACGCCTTCAACGTGGACCTCGCCAACGAGCTGACGAGGAACGGCCGCAGGTCGGGCCTGACCTTCGCCCCCGAGGGCGGCTCGGAGCGCATGCGCAAGGTCATCAACAAGATGGTGTCCGAGGAAGACCTCATCCGCACCGTCTCGACGGCGTACGGCAACGGCTGGCGCCAGGTGAAGCTGTACTTCATGTGCGGCCTGCCCACCGAGACCGACGACGACGTCCTGCAGATCGCCGACATGGCGACGAAGGTCATCCAGAAGGGCCGCGAGGTCTCCGGTTCGAACGACATCCGCTGCACGGTGTCGATCGGCGGCTTCGTGCCCAAGCCGCACACCCCCTTCCAGTGGGCCCCGCAGCTCTCCGCCGAGGAGACCGACGCCCGCCTGGAGAAGCTCCGCGACAAGATCCGCGGCGACAAGAAGTACGGCCGCTCGATCGGCTTCCGCTACCACGACGGCAAGCCCGGCATCGTCGAGGGCCTGCTCTCGCGCGGCGACCGCCGCATCGGCGCCGTGATCCGCGCGGTCTACGAGGAGGGCGGCCGCTTCGACGGCTGGCGCGAGTACTTCAGTTACGAGCGCTGGATGCGCTGCGCCGAGAAGACGCTGCCCGAGATGGGCGTCGACGTCGACTGGTACACCACGCGCGAGCGTACGTACGAAGAAGTGCTGCCCTGGGACCACCTGGACTCCGGTCTCGACAAGGACTGGCTCTGGGAGGACTGGCAGGACTCGCTCGACGAGACCGAGGTCGAGGACTGCCGCTGGACGCCGTGCTTCGACTGCGGCGTGTGCCCCGCCATGCAGACGGAGATTCAGATCGGCCCGACCGGCAAGAAGCTCCTGCCGCTCACGGTCGTCAAGTAGTCGTACGTGCCTCAGCTCGCCCCGCCCACCGCCCTGGTGCACCGCTCCTACATCGCCGCGATGGAGGAGTTCAGGGCGGAGGGGCGGGGCGGGCAGGACGACGACACCACGCTCGGCCGCACCCTGCGGGACTACGGCGAGAAGTGGCACGACCCCGTCGTCTTCGAGCGGTACGTCGCCGAGGTCGACGCCGCCGCCTACCCCGCCGCCCCGCACTCCGTCCCCGTC